>DATHJK010000451.1:0-3431 GCA_035316225.1 Pyrinomonadaceae bacterium | reverse complement strand
GCTGTCTTGGGCGCGAGCGCAGCGCTCTCGCTGCTGATGCTTGTGAGAACGCGAGAACGGACGCAAACTATTATTTCCCGAAGTTGATAACGGAGAAACCCGAAATGAAAGTTGTGCGCGACATACTTGAGCCGGTTGCCGGAGTTTCAAATGAGATCGGTTTTTATCTGGCAGGAATGAACGAGGTCCGCGCTCAGTTGAGCGACGCCGTGCGTGATTTGACCGTAGAGCAGATAGCAAAGCGAGCGGTAGAGGGCGCGCATTCCATAGGCGAGCTTCTGCTTCACATAGGCGAGGCGGAGTGGTGGTGGACTGAGTGCATCATGGAAGGCCACAAGCTGACACGTAAGGACAAGAACAGCCCGTTCTGGGACGTGCTCAAATACCCTGAAAAGTTCGCATCTCAGAATCTTTCAGCGGAAGATTGCCTGCGAATCGTTGGCGAAATTCGTGAAAACACCGGAACGAAGCTGGCTGCTTTTGCCGGTGATGACATGGACAAAGCGCTCTTTAATATGAAGAGGCGCGGGAATAAATATGAGTTCAGTCTGCGCTGGATTCTTCATCACCTGATTGACCACGAGGCGCAGCACAAGGGGCAGATTCTCATGCTGAAGCGTTTGTTGACGGGACAGAAGAAAGAGTTTTAAGCGCCGAAATTTAAATGATTGCATCAGACTACAAGTTAATTACAGATGCCGAAGAGCTGCGCGTCGCGGCTGAAGAATTATCCGGGCACGCGGCCATAGGTTTCGACACGGAAACAACTTCGCTTAATCCTTACGACGGTCGCCTTCGATTGATTCAACTTGCAGCGGCAGACGGCGTGCGAATCATTGATATGGAGCGCTTCAGTGGAATTGATCCAGCGCGAAGCGCTGAGTTCAAACCGTTGCGCGACCTGCTCACTGCGCAGCGTCCTGTGAAGACTGCGCACAATGCCAAGTTCGATGCCAAATGGATAAAGCACACCCTTGATGTAGAGGTCGCGCCCGTCTTCGACACGCTGCTGGCAAGCCAGATTATCTCCGCTGGAGATGCGGAAGAGCGACAGGGGTTGGATGCGGTCGCGGCGCGTTTCCTGAACGAGACGATGGACAAGGCCGAGAGGCTGAGCGATTGGTCAAGGGAACTTTCCGAATCTCAGTTGGAATACGCCGCGCGCGATGCGTCCGTGCTTCTACCTTTGCGCGATAAGATGATTGACCGTCTCAAAGCGGACGCGCTCATCAAATGCGCGCAGCTCGAATTTGAATGCGTGTTGCCGCTCGCCTCGCTTGAATTAGCGGGAATCTTTCTGGACGAGGGCCGCTGGCGCGAGCAGCTTGTAGTGGTCGAGCGAAGGCGCGAAGCGCTCGCACATGAACTTCAGGAGATGCTCGCAGAAGAGTCCGCGCAGTTCTCGCTATTCGGTGGGCCAACACGCGAAGAGATAAATCTTGATTCGCACGTTCAGTTGACAAGAGCGCTCACACGATTGGGCGTGCCCGTGCCTGATTCGACAAGGAATTGGAAGCTGCAACCGCTTGCGAACGACTATCCTGTTGTCAAAACGCTTCTGGAATACAGAACAGTGCAGAAAGCTCTGACCAGCTACGGCGAAAATATTCTTGAAGAGATAAGCCCCGTCACCGGGCGCATACACGCGGACTTCCGGCAGATAGGAGCGCCGACGGGGAGAATGGCCTGCACCAATCCAAACATCCAGCAGGTGCCGCACGCGATTGAATATCGCCGCTGCTTCCGCGCGCCCGAAGGACGGAAGCTTGTGATAGCGGATTACTGTGTAGCTCAGGGAACTCGCGTGGCTACCGGGCGCGGGCTGATAGTAATAGAAGATGTGAAGGTGGGGGACGAGGTTTATCTGGAGGATAGAAGTACAGCCAAAGTCGCAGCGGTGATTAATCGTGGTCGGCTTCCGGTTTTGAACGTTAAGTTGAAAAACGGCTACTCGCTGAAGGCAACGACGCTGCATCGCATTCGCGTCCTCGACGAAGACGGGAATTACGTCTGGCGTCGTATCGGAGAGCTTCAGCCGAGAGATTATGTAGCTGTGCAGCCGGAACGAGGGCTGTCCGATAACTTGCCTTATGTCTTCTTGCCCGACGCGGTAAGTGCGCATTTCAATAACAACAAAAATCTCAATACGCCGCAATTAGCTGATGAGCGTTTGGCATTATTCATGGGCTACATGGCCGGAGACGGAACTTTTCGTCAGAACGGCGTTGGATGGGTGGTTAACAGCCAGGACGTAGATGTAGCTCAGATACTCGAAGAATATGCGGCGACGGCGTTCCGTATAGCCGTGCACCATCGCGGCACATACAGAGGAGTAAGTGAATTCGGCCTGTACAGCGTACCACTAGCCAATTGGTGTGCGAGTATTGGGGTAACGAAGAGCAGCGTACCTGACTTCCTGTGGCAGAGTCGTCCGTCTGTAGTCGCGGCCTATTTGCGGGGGCTTTTCGAGGCGGATGGCTCGGTCACTGACAGCGACACCAGGAAAGTGAGCTTCAGTTCTGCTCGCCAGCGGCTGGCTAAGGAAGTACATCAATTACTATTGGCTCTTGGCATTCCGTCTACCTTACGAGAGCAGCAAAATACCGGCCCTAACAGAAAATTCCATTGCTGGCACGTTTCCGTTCTGGCTTCTGGACTAGATAAATTTCAGCGGCGGATAGGATTCCTCTCCCAATGTAAGAGTCAGAAACTCTCTGCACTTGTACATCGCTGGACGGGCAAGACAATTGTAGGCAATATGCCCAACCTGAAATATAAAGTGCGCGGCCTGCATCTCTCTGGAGAAGTTCGTCGGCTCTTAAATAACACCTCTTCGTTAGGGCGTCCAATTAGCACAGCGCTGGCTCTGGCAGTTGAACATGATTATCCAAGGGTGAGCCGTGCCTTAGAGCTTGAGCATATAACTGTCTATAATCAGATATTTCTGCCCGTAGTATCAATTGAAGAAGCTGGAGTGCATCCGGTCTTTGATTTATCGGTGCCGGGGCCTATGACTTATATCAGCGATGGCTTTATCAGCCATAATTCGCAGGTGGAGTTGCGCATTCTGGCCGAGTTCACAGGCGACAAGGGATTCATTGACGCATTCAACTCTGGGGCAGATTTGCATCGTGCTACTGCTGCACAGGTTTTCAGCGTGCCGTTGGATCAGGTGACGCCGGATCAGCGCTCGACCGCGAAGCGACTGAATTTCGGAGTTGTTTACGGCATCGGCGCGCAGCGTTTCTCCATGCTGACGGGGATGAAGCAAACAGAGGCCGAGGATGTGCTGCGCCGCTACTTCGCAACGTACAGGCAACTCGATGCGTGGTTGCGCGAGGCTGCAATGCGAGCAGTGCGCGATAGAATGGCGCGCACTGCATCGGGACGCATCGCGCGCTTTCGCTTTGACTCCGAAGACAAGCAGGCTG
>DATHJK010000450.1:0-7624 GCA_035316225.1 Pyrinomonadaceae bacterium | reverse complement strand
CATCCCGCGCTCGACGATGAAGCATGACATGCCGGAATGGTCTCGCTTCTTCCTCTTCTCTTCATCAGTCCAGCAGAAGAAGAGGAAATTGTCTGCCAGATCAGCCAGACTTATCCACATCTTCTCACCATTCAAGACCCACTCGTCGCCTTCGCGCCGCGCAGTGGAGCGTGCGCCCACAACATCAGAGCCAGCGCCCGGCTCTGTCAAACCATAGGTAGCAATCTTCTCGCCTTTCGCTTGCGGAACTAAATACTTCTGTTTCTGCTCTTCTGTTCCCCAAGTGTAGAGCGTCAAAGAATTCAATCCAGTGTGCACGCTCATAATCACGCGCAGAGATGTGTCAACCGCTTCCAACTCTTCGCACACAAGGCCGAGCGAGATGTAGTCGAAGCCGGCGCCGCCGTACTCTTCCGGTATGCAAACGCCCGGCAGATTAAGCTCCGCCATCTTATCCAGAATAGAGCGATCAAACTGCTGTTTCTCGTCCAGTTCTTTAATTCGCGGCGCGACCTCTTTCGTAGCGAAATCACGCACGGTTTGTCGTATAGCCTTGTGATCTTCTGTTAACTCGAAATCAATCATCTCAAATTCATCCTTGAAGGGAGTAATAGGACTGCAATGTCATCTTGAGCGAGTGACAAGAGCATCGCTTTGGAACTTATGTTTTGTAGCTTCTTAAGCAGCAACCCGGTATTTTAACCGATAACCGTTCGGGGACAAAATCCGCATTCAGAGCCATTTCTTTGCGCTTCAAATCCTGCTCTCTTTATTAAGCAGCTCGCGCGCGGCATCTTTCGCATCCTCCAGATTTTGCACGCGGCCTTCCAGTTGAAGCTCGTAAACCGCGCCCAGAATTTTTCCCATCAACGGCGAAGGTTCCATACCCATCTCCAACAGGTGTCGTCCCATCAAAATCGGCGCGGGAGGTTTCCGCTCGACTTCAAGCTCGCGCGCGCGTGCTATGAACCACTCCTGCGCCTCAGCCGTGTACCACTCGTCGCGCGGAACCCACTCGGCGTTGCGCCCTAATGAGTCGGCTTTCGCCACGCGGTACAGCAAGTCAAGCTCGCACTTTCTAGCCAGCCGCCGAAACGCGCCGTCGCCTATCTCGTTCCGTTTCTTGTAAAGCTCGCCCGGCTTCAGGTGGTCGCGCACTAATGCCACGACCTGAGAACGCACGTCGTAGCCTTCAAGGGTGTGAATGTTCAGCCGGTCAAGAAATTTTTCCGTAGGCTCGACGCCAGCCTCTTCGTGGCCGCGCGAGCGCCAGCGCCCTTCAACGAGTTCTGTGGTCGCAGGCTTCCCGAAATCATGGCAGAGCGCCGCGAGCATCACAGTTACCTTTTTAGGATAAGGCAGATCGTCAATCAACTCGCGCGCGCGATCAACTGTCAGCAACGTATGAATGTCAACATTCCCCTCAGGGTGCCATGCTCTTTCTTGCGGCACGCCCACGAGAGCCTTCATCTCCGGGAACAGTTGGTCAACAACTCCAAGCTCATACATACACTTCAACCCGATTGAAGGATGACGAGAGCGCAGCAGAAGTTTTTCCATCTCGCCCCAGATGCGCTCGCGCGGCAGGTCTGCCAGATCAATGGAACGACAGAGTTCCACAGTCTCAGCTTCAATATCAAATTCAAAGCGCGCGGCGAACTGTGCTGCACGAAGAACTCGCAAACTGTCTTCAGCGAAAGTCTCGCGCGCGACTGCGCGAAGCAGTTTTCGCTCAATGTCCGCGCGCCCATTGAACGGGTCAATTATCTCTGCGGTCAGCGGGTCTTGAAGGATAGCGTTGATGGTGAAATCGCGCCGTCGCGCCGCCTCTTCAATCGTCATAGCGGGATCGCCCTCTACTACAAAACCTTTATGACCGCGCCCCTGCTTGCGTTCGCGGCGCGGGAGCGAGACATCCAGATCATGGCCTAGCTTGTAGACCGTGAAAGCTTCGCCGACGACGTTGATTGGCCCGAATTTTTCAAGAGTCTCGCGTAATAGCACAGGCTCGATGCCGT
This sequence comes from Pyrinomonadaceae bacterium, assembly GCA_035316225.1. Lineage (GTDB taxonomy): Bacteria > Acidobacteriota > Blastocatellia > Pyrinomonadales > Pyrinomonadaceae > 3-1-20CM-3-53-8. The sequence continues at coordinate 5,606 of DATHJK010000450.1, read as the reverse complement.
AAACCTCAACATCCCAGTCCTTCGGCTCTATGCCCAGTAGAGGATCGCGCACGCAGCCGCCGACGAGCAGCGCACGTCCACCTGTGTCACGAACGGCGTGCGCCAACTTCAGGATTTTTTCAGGGATTTGAGCAGACATGAAAAGCGCGCGTGAGGGGCTTTAACTTCAATCTTCCGGCAAACTTGCTTCACCATCTTCATCTTCAAACTCGTCGTATTCTTCATCGTCTTCCTCGCCGACAATGATCTGAACGCCGCGCGTGGAAGGTAGACAACTGATGACCTGCGCACGCTCTATCCGCGTCATGTCGGATTTGGCCGCGTGCCAGATTTTCACCCAGAAAGTTCTGGTCGCGCCGTGCACGGCGAAAGTCGAGCCGTCCATCATCACAGGCACAGGCTCCGCCACGCCGCCCGCGCGCAAAGCTTCAAGAAGTTCCGGTATGAATGGCTTGAACTGCTCGAACTGCACAATCACCGCGCCGTCTTCAATCTCTGCTGGCGGCAACTCTACAGGGTCATCCGATTCAAGCAGGAGTCGCGTTTCAGTTTGAAGATTTCGTTTCTTGACTACAGGCATAAGTTGAAGAATTAAGACCTCGGCATTAGCAGCTTTGCAGCTAATAAAGCTTCTTACATCCACCTAACTTGCTAGCACTTAATCCCAAGCCTATTCATCAAATGTTCCTGAAGGTCTGAGACTTTCACGCGCTCCTGCTCCCAGGTATCTCGGTCGCGCACCGTTACGGCTTCATCTTCGAGCGATTGATGGTCAACCGTGACGCAGAAAGGTGTGCCTATCTCGTCCTGTCGCGCGTAGAGTTTGCCGATGCCGCCCGTGTCGTCATAGACGGCGCGCAGCACGGGTTGAAGCGAGCGCTTGATGGCTTTAGCCATGCCTACGATTTCCGGCTTGTTCTTAGCAAGCGGCAGTATGGCCGCTTTGATTGGCGCTAATTCTGGATGCAGTTTAAGAATAACCCGCTTCTCACCTTTGTCGTTCGATTTTTCGGAATAAGCATCCATCAGAACGGCGAGCACAGTGCGGTTCACACCAGCCGCAGGCTCTATCACGTAAGGGTAGAAGCGCTCTTTGGTTGCTTCGTCGAAGTATGAGAGGTCGTCGGTTGAGTCCGGGTTGAGGCGCGTGCCTTCCTCGTTCTCAGGTTTCTTTGAATGAGCCTTAAGATCGAAGTCCGTGCGATTGGCTATGCCCATCAACTCGTCCCACTGCTTCTCCGCGTCTTCGCGCTCAGGAAAGAAGCGGTATTGAATATCAACCGTGCGCTTGGCATAGTGGGCCAACTCTTCTCCGGGCTGCTCGTAGAGACGCAAGTTGTCGGGCGAGATGCCGAGGCTCAGAAACCAGCTATGGCAGTTGTCAATCCATTCCTGATGAATGGGTTCGTCCTCGCCTGGGCGCACGAAGTATTCCATCTCCATCTGCTCGAACTCGCGCGTGCGAAAGATGAAGTTGCCGGGTGTGACTTCGTTACGAAAACTTTTTCCTATCTGCGCGATGCCGAAAGGAAGCTTGCGGCGCGATGTCGTCAACACGTTCAGGAAGTTGATGAAAATTCCCTGCGCCGTTTCAGGTCGAAGATAAACAAGAGCAGTTTCGTCATCTTCTGCCGTTGCGCCGACGTGCGTGCGGAACATCAGGTTGAAGGGGCGCGGCTCAGTCCAATTAGCTTTGCCACAATTAGGACACTTTATTTTTCCCTCTTGAAATTGTTTAAGCCCGCGTGTTATGCCTTGCCCCAAGATTATTTCTGGGTACGGCCTATCTGGTCGCTCAATACGCGCCCTTGCGATTTCGTCTTGGGCATACTCTTCCACTAACTTATCTGCGCGAAAGCGGCTTTTACATTCTTTGCAATCAATAAGCGGGTCACTGAAAGTATCTTCGTGTCCCGAATATTTCCAGACCGAGCGATTCAGGATGATTGATGAATCAATGCCCTCTATGTCGTCGCGCTCATAAACCATTGAGCGCCACCATGAGCGCTTGACGTTATTCGAGAGTTCGACGCCCAGCGAGCCGTAGTCCCATGCGCTGCCAAGCCCGCCGTAAATCTCCGACGACGGGAACACGAACCCGCGCCGCTTTGCCAGGTTAACTATTGTTTCTATGCTCGGTGCAGACACTTTTTATCCTCGTGAATCGTAAATCGTGAATCGTAAATAGAGAGTGGTAAATAGAGAGGCCGTTTCATCTATTCACGATTCCCGATTTACGATTCACGCGCTTTACGAGTGTAACAGTCTCCGAAGCAAAATTAAAAGAAGAGAGAAGCAACGCGCTACCGTGCATCTCTCTTCTTTAAGAACTCTTATTCTGTTTTTGAAGCTGCTACTTGCTAGGCGTTTGAATATTCACGTCCACCTTGGAAGGCGAGCTGCGAAATAGTCTGCCACCGAACAGGAAGAGCACGACCAGAACTATTATCACGAAGATAACAAGCACGGCCACTACGCCAGCGCTGCCGCCGCCATCACCGTCACCCATAAACCCGAATCCTCCTTCAAATGTTTGAAAACTTTCAGGGGTTATCTAATTTATATTTTCAGGGGACGCCTGAATTGTTATCACACGCCAACCGGAGCCGTCAACACAAAAGCCGTGAATAGTAAATCGTGAATCGTGAATAGAGAAAAACAACTTCTTTCTATTCACGATTCACGATTTACTATTCACGACCTTACTTATCTGCCTCGGCGGCGCGGGCGAACACGGATTTCGGGTTCGGACGGCTGTGGGCCTGGCTGCGCGGTTGGGGTAGGTTGTGGCGCTTGTGCGCCCTGTGGCACCAGCCAGATTTCAAAGGTATCCGCATCGCGCAATCCGCCGTTGACTATGACCAGACGACTCGAATCAAGGTTGCGCTGCTGAGTCAGGTAGTCTCTTGCGCGTTGGCCCAGGCGCTCGGCCTGTCCCGCGCGGCTGGTGCGCCCGCCGTAGACTATGATGTAGCCTGTAGAGTCCGGCTCGTTCTGCAACTGTATGGCAAGATTGTCGAGACGAGCTTTCAGATCATCGTAGTTCAGCGACGGAAATTCGTCGAAGCGACGAGGCTGGCGTACGGGAGGCGTAAGCGGAGTTACGTTCGTTGAAGCCTGCGCTGCCTGACGGCACGCCGATTCGCCGGAGCCATCGTCAACGACTAGAATAGCCGTAACGCGCTGGCGACCAAGCCCGGTCGTGTCAACCGTGATGGTCGGCGTCCCCGCTCCGCTCACAAGGCGCGCAGACGCCGGGCTAATAGTCCACGTGTAGTTAAGCGCAGAGCTTCCGCCGTAGGAAACGTCTGATGAAAAGGTGATAACGTCGCCTTCGTTCACTACGGCTGGCGCAGAGACGTTCGCAGGATAGGGACAGGGCGAGTGAGCTATGGTTATAGGCGTCGGCGCGTAGTTAAGAACGATGCACTGTTTGCGGCCTGAGACTATAGTGAACTGCCGAATCCAGCGCGAGCCGTTAGGCATCACCACTTCTACTGTGTGCGCGCCCGGCTGAAGCTCTATGATGCGACCAGTAGTAGAAGTTTCGCCGTTGGCCTGACCGTCTATGACTACAGGGTACGCGCCGGGGTTGGTGGTAATCTCCATGCGTCCGTTGCGCAATCTCTGGGCGGACGCGCTTCCCTCCAGGAGACACGCGCAGACGAGGCCGACTAAAAGTATGAAAGCGGTTTTCGTCAGTCGAGCGCCGGAAAGGTTTCTGGAAAACTCTTTTCTCATCATAAGCTCAACCCCTCCGTCGTACCTGAAGTTTTCAATTTGCCTCGCGTGTAGCGACGGCGAGCGCCTGCGCCCAGCACTGCCAGACCCGACCCGAACAGAAGAAGCGAGGCAGGCTCTGGAACCTGCGTATCGCAGTTAGTGCAAGGGCACTGCGGGCTGGGGGGTATGCACGGCGGGTTGTCGTTATGGCAGACACCTGTCAGGCAGATGCCCGGCGGTATGAGCGCCAGGAAAGGCCATTTCGGAAATCCACCGGGAACTTTAATCTCGCCGCAGTCGCAGATCGTGCCCGTTATGTCGCCCTGGTCAACCACCTCCACATTGCCTTGAGTGCCGGGCACTGTGTCGGAAGAAGTGGCGGTCTGAGTTGACTGGGTTTGCTGAGTCTGAGTCCCAGTGGGTGTCTGCTGAGCAGTATCAGATGTCGTGGGCGTGCTGCCCTGCTGAGATACGCTTCTGAGGCGGAGTTCATGCACCGTACTCCGACTGTGACCAGAGCCTACCACTTGCACGACATCAGAGAAGCCCACAGGCCCGGCCATCGCCGACGAGGAAGCAAAGGCGGCCACGATCAGGGCACTGAAGATCGCAACAGCAATTTGGAAAGCTCTATTCTTCATCTCGGAAGAACTCCTTCTTGAATTTATCCGGCAAACCGACCGAAGCGCACGGAAAATTCCATAAACTAAAAGCTGATCGAATAACTTCTTTTCAAAAGAGAGTGAGATTTCCTCTGCGAGGCCGGTCAGGTCCAGGGAAGATTCCGATTAAACCCTCTGGCCGCCGACTCGGATCGCCTGAAAATGGCGCGCTCGCCACTCTCTAAAATCTCTTGCGAATTGAAAACCCTGGCGGGGCTTTCTCCTTTTGTTAGAGAAAGATGCCTAATGCTGTACTAATTCCAGATATTTTCGGTGAGATTAAACTCGCCTTTGAGCTTGATGTCAAGAAAAAAAGCGAGCGGGGTAGGGAAAGGGACAAAGGGGTAAAGGGATAAAGGCTAAAAGGGGATAACAGCATCGCCCGGAGAAGGATAAGGGGCAAAAGGGGAAGAAGAATAAGTAGATTTATCCCTCTTTCCACTTTGCCCTTTTACCCTTTCCCTGAAGCGTTCTTTTAGTCAGCTTCGCCAGAGCTTGCGGTTTCTGCGGACTTCAGCTTCTCGTCGCGTAGTACGGCCTTGCGCGAGAGCTTGATTTTGTTGCCCTCTTTGCCGATGCACTTGACCATTACCTGTTGCCCTTCTCGCAGCTCGTCGCGCACGTCCTTGACGCGGCGGTCGGCTATTTCACTGATGTGCAGCAGGCCGTCCGTGCCTGGGAAGATTTCCACGAACGCGCCGAAATCAACTATGCGCGAGACCGTGCCGAGGTAGGTTTCGCCGATTTCCGCCTCAGCCGTCAGCCCGCGAATGCGAGCGATGGCCGCATCGGCTGCCGCTTGATCCGCAGTGGCAATCGAGACAGTGCCGTCGTCTTCAACATCAATCTTCGCGCCAGTCTCTTCAACCAGAGCACGAATGACCTTGCCGCCCGGTCCAATCACGTCGCGTATCTTGTCCGGGTTGATCTTGATCTGGATGATGCGCGGAGCGTAGGTCGAGATTTCTTCACGCGGCTCCGCTAATGTCTGCTCCATAGCGCCAAGGATGTAGAGTCGCCCCTTTTTTGCCTGGTCAAGAGCTTCGGCCATAATCTGAGCGTTGATGCCGCCGATCTTGATGTCCATCTGTAGCGCGGTGATGCCCGCGCGCGAGCCTGCGACCTTGAAATCCATGTCGCCGTAATGGTCTTCAGCGCCCGCTATGTCTGTCAGGATAGCGTACTTATTGCCTTCCATGACTAACCCCATTGCAACGCCAG
>DATHJK010000449.1:0-2328 GCA_035316225.1 Pyrinomonadaceae bacterium | reverse complement strand
GAATTTTATGTTTGAAGTTCCGTGATGGTGAACGTTTGAGTCTTCAGCCGCCCTGAAATCTCTGCCGAAGAAGAGCGATTCTATGCGACGCAAAAATTCCGGGTCGGTCGCCATCACGTCCTTGAACTCACCATGCTTCGGGCAGGTTTTGCGCATGATGACCTGCCCGTTCTCTTCCAGAATCTGCGCCTTAATCTCGCCCGGATGCTCGTTCATCAGAGTTTCGAGCGTAGTCTCGCCAGTGATGACGGCATCGCGTACTTCCTTGACGCAGCGTGGGCACAAAGAGTCTGTCTCGCGCGGGAAGCCAAGCGGCGGGCTTGTTCGCTCGTAAGATTTCAGTAGCTTCCCCGGTGCCCACTTCGGTCGCACGGCCTCGCCCTCCGGCAGCCGCGTATTGATGGATTGAAACACCTTCCACGCGGCATTGGAAAGACCGGAAAGCAGCCGGGAGCTTTTCACCCCGCTCAACTTTCCCTTTTCCGATTCGCCTCGACGGAACTGATCGCTAAACAAGAATCCTTCTCCTTTGGGTGCAAAGCGCACACACTTAGACGCGCCTAAAAGAACAGAGATGAAAAAATTGCTCTATTATGCTGCGGCCTTGCAAAACAACAACACGCAAAGCCTTGCAGCATCACATGATAGTGGCATTGCGGAGCAAAGGCAAGGAAAGAGTGCGCCGGGCAGCAGGCCAGGTCCAGATTTGAATGCCCGGTCTAAGGCATGTGAATGGTCAGGCACCAGACTTTGCCTTACTTCCTCTTCCTGACGAATCGGCACTAATCTAATCAACCTGTGAGCCTGTTGCTTAAGTTAACTCAGTTGCGGCAATGGTGAGGAGTATGTACTATCGCTTTGCACTATTATGAGCATTCACACGACTGCTGTCATAGGCCAGCGCGCAAGCATCGCAGCGGATGTGCGCATAGGGCCTTACGCTGTAATAGAAGACGAGGTGATAATTGGTGAAGGGTGTGAGATTGGCGCGCATGCTGTTGTAAAGCGGTTCACCTCCTTAGGGCGGCGCAACCGCGTCTTCGAGAATGCCGTGCTTGGGGGCGAGCCGCAGGATGTGAAGTTCAGGGGGGAGAAGAGTTATCTGGTCGTTGGCGATGACAATTTGATTCGTGAGAGTGTGACGCTGCACAGGGCTAGTGGTGAGGGCGAAACTACAATCGTAGGGTCGCGGAACTTCTTTATGGTGGGGGTGCATGTGGCGCACAACTGCCGCGTGGGCGACGATAATATCTTCGCAAACGGCGCGGCTCTGGCGGGGCACATTACGGTTGAGGATCACGTCTTTCTCTCTTCAAATGTGGGCGCGCACCAGTACGTCAGGTTCGGGCGTTATGCGATGGTGGGCGGCAAATCCAAGATCGTGCAGGACGTGTTGCCGTTTTTCGTGACGGATGGAAATCCGTCGCGCGTGCGTGGCCTGAACTCTGTGGGCTTGCGTCGCGCTGGCTTTAGCAGAGAAGAGCGCGGCGCTTTGAAGAATGCCTATCAGCTTCTCTTTCGTTCAGGGCTGCCAATGGAAGAGGCGCTTGCGCGCATGGCTCATCTTAATGATGAGAACGTAAATCATCTGATCAATTTCATACGCGATTCGCGGCGTGGCGTCACTCGAGAGCGAAGACGTTTGGGCGGCGTCGAGGAAGAGTTCCAGGCTGAAGTGAGATGAGTCAACAGCGGGAAGCGATAACCGTTCGGAAACTGGCAGAGCGCGTGGGCGGGCGCGTCTTCGGCAATCCCTTCGTCGAGATTCTGGGCGTGGCAAGTCTGGAAAGCGGGCGCGCGGGCGATATAGCTTTTGTGGAGGATAGAAAGTTTCTGGATGCGGCGCGCGCAAGCCTTGCTTCGTGCGTGATAGTGCCTGAAGGTGCGAATCTTGACGGTCGTTGCTGCATAGAAGCCGCGCGCCCCAAACTCGCCTTTGCATTGATTGCAGAGGTTCTTCACCCGCCAGAGCGTCAAGGTTCGTACCGTCACCCGACAGCCGTCATTGCTGCGAGCGCGCAAATTGACGACGACGTGTTCGTAGGAGCTTTCGTTCAGGTGGGCGAGCGAGCGCAAATTGGCGCTGGCGCGCAAGTCAGAACGGGCGCTGTCATTGGCGATAATGTTCACATAGGGCGCGATTGCGTCATACATTCTCACGTCACTCTCTACGACAACGTGCATTTGGGCGACCGCGTTATATTGCACGCGGGCGTGGTGGTGGGCGCGGACGGATTCGGCTACGTGCCGGATGAAGGAAACGTGCGCCACAAGTTTCCGCAAAGGGGCACGGTTCTCATCGAAGACGATGTTGAGATAGGCGCTGGC
>DATHJK010000448.1:0-2473 GCA_035316225.1 Pyrinomonadaceae bacterium | reverse complement strand
CGATCTGCCGGATGACCTGACCGTCAGCCGCTTCTTCATCAAATCGCCTGTCTTCCCATTTGTGAAGTTCCCCGGCGTTGATCCAATCCTGAGTCCCGAAATGCATTCGACGGGCGAAGTGATGGGTGTGGGCGATTCATTTGGCGAAGCTTATGCGAAAGCCATGATGGGAGCCGGACTTCAGTTGCCTGAAAGCGGCACGGCGTTCATCAGCGTGAACGATGGAGACAAGGGACAATCGGTTGTGCTCGCGCGACGTTTGCGTCGCCTTGGATTCAAAATCGTTGCGACCGTAGGAACTGCCGCGCGCCTTCGTGAAGTTGGTCTTGAGGTTGAGACGGTTTTCAAAGTCAACGAAGGAAGGCCCAACATAGTTGACTTCATCAAGCGCGGCGAGATAGCGCTAATCATCAACACTCCACTGGGGCGCTCCTCTCACTTCGATGAGCAGGCCATACGCCGCGCCGCGCTTCAATACAACGTGCCATGCGTTACGACGATGACAGGCGCGCACGCGCTCGTTGAAGCCATAGGCGCTCTTCAGGGGCGCACGAGCATGAGCGTTCATTCGCTGCAAGAGCTTCATGCCGTTGGTCAATCTGTCGGTTAAATCGAAAGGGCTGCCCGACCGCATAGATTTCGGCCAGGCAGCCCTTCGTTGCCAACCAGGACAACTACTTTAAAGTCGCCTCTTTAGACAACAAAAATAAGCGCCAAGATTTTTGTCTGCCGTCAGGCCATTTCTGCTGATCGCTATAAATAAAGCTTGACGCCTCCGCCTTGCGGCCTTTAATCTGATTGTGGCGGCTCACCTTAAGCCGCTCGGCCCCGCGTTCGACTCACTTCGGCTGGAAACTCTCATCAACCGCGAGCGTTCTCCAATCTTCAATATTTAAGGAATTCAAAATATGAAACGCTGCCTCGCTATTGCTCTGCTCATAGCCTTCTGTCTTTCGGTGCCGGTCATGGCTGGCACTTTGCAGGGGATGGCCGTAGAGATTCACAATGGCAAAACACTCTCTGTCGAAAATGCAGGACGCCGCATCAAGGTCGTTCTGAAAAGCGCGGACGTGCCGGAAGCAGATCAGCCTTATAGCGCTGTGGCGCGTCAACATCTTTCAGACCTTGTGCTGGGCAAGCTCGTAACAGTCGAATATACGGGCATAGCCCCCGGAGCAGTTTTCATCGCTAAAGTTTATAGCGGAGACAGGGACATCAGTCTTCAGATGATACGCGATGGCGTGGCCTGGTTTACAGACAGGGACGCTTCGGACATGAGCGACGCAGACCGCGCTCTATTTGCTGAGGCAGAGCAGGCGGCTCGCACGGAGCGGCGCGGTCTGTGGCAAGACCCCAAGCCTGTTTCACCCTGGGAATGGAGACGCGCTAGAACTGCTTCATCTCAGGCAGCAACACAGCCAATCGTTGCTGCGCCGCCGCAACCTCAGATCACGCCGACCTATGTGCCGCACCACACGGAACAGCCTGGTGATACCCGTTGGCCTGTCTTTGCGCCCAATGGCTCAGGCTTCTCCATACGAATGCCGCGCGGCGGTCGCGGCATGGAAGTGAATATTCAAAATCCGAACCACCCGCCCATTGACGCGCATCTTTACTTTGTCAAGCATCTGAAAATTTCGTACATCGCCGTCTGGACAACCGCCCCTTCAAACGGGGAGACGGTGAACTCGCTCTTCGACCGCGCCAAGCAGCAGTTTGAGGATGTAGAGGGTGCGTCACATCTACCCTGCGAATTCGTACAGGAGAGGGATACCACGCTGAACGGCTTCGTGGGTCGGCGCTATAAGATACAGGGCTGCTATTTCTACGGAGGGCTTCGGCTCTATTTCAAGGCATATGGCGCGATGACGCAAATGTACCTTGTGGGCGTGATGAGCGAGACGCCGAACGATCCGCTGGCCGATGATTTCCTGAACTCATTCGAGATTCACCAGAGCCAGTAAAGGGCAGGGTCATCGAGAGCATTTGACGAATATTTTCCCGGCGCAATACCGTAAGGGCAGAGGATAAAAAGTCCTCTGCCCTTACTTTCATATGATAATGTAGGCGTCGTGGCTGTAGAAATATCGGCTGTGGTGATTACTGTAAGCGACCGCTGTTCGCGCGGGGAGCAGGAGGACAAGTCCGGCGCTGAGCTTGCCGGGCTTCTCAAAGGTCTGGGCGCACGGATTGTCGCTAAAGAAGTCGTGCCGGATGACCTTGAGCCGCTTGCGGAGATGCTGAGCAACTACGCGGATCAACCGGAAGTGAATTTAATTGTGACGACCGGCGGAACAGGCTTCTCTCCGCGAGACAACACGCCGGAGGCCACGCGCAAAGTCATCGAAAGGGAAGCGCCGGGGCTTTCGGAAGCGATGCGTATAGAGACGCTTGAGAGTACGCGGCTGGCTATGCTCTCGCGCGGCGTGTGCGGCATACGCTCCGCCACGCTCATCATCAACCTTCCAGGCTC
>DATHJK010000447.1:0-7287 GCA_035316225.1 Pyrinomonadaceae bacterium | reverse complement strand
GGTCGAGGGCGCGGTTCAACGTAGTTTCATTTCAGCGCTGCGCGACGGTTCGAGCAGCGTTGATCGTCATCGTGATGTGCTCAGACTCGACCCGAATTTTCACGACGCTGAATTAACCATAGGACTTTACGATTACGTTGTGGGCAATCTTCCGCTTCCTGTGAAACTGCTGGCTAGCATTGGCGGATTTCACGGCTCGAAGAAGCGCGGGCTTGCCACACTTGAGCGAGTTGCGCGTGAAGGAAAGCTGGTGCGCGACGACGCCCGCTTCATTCTCATCGCGCTATACAAACGCGAGAAGCGATTTCTAGATGCGCTCGCAATCTCGCGCGAGCTTGGGGCAAAGTACCCGCGAAACTATCTCTTCAAACTGGAAACGGCGGACGCTCTGGTGTCACAGGCCGAGGTTGACCGCGCCGCAAACAAACTGGCCGATGCCGGAGGCGAAGAGCGCGAGGCTTTTGGAATCTTCGAGGCGCTTCTGCGTGACCGTGCGGCTGTGCGTTACCAGGATTTGATTCACTTCAGGTACGGCGAGACTCTGATGACAGCCAGCCAGTTCGACCGCGCTACGCGAGAGTTTCTGGCTGTGACTACGACCACGGGCGCAGAAGCGAACCTTGTCACGCTGGCGCACCTGCGAGCGGGACAGGCGCTTGATTTGGCCGGAAAGCGGAACGATGCGCTCGCACAATACAAGACCGTACTGGCGCGCCCCAACGTTTACGATTCACAGACGGAAGCGCGCGACGGTTTGCGCTCGCCTTATAAACCAAAAAAGCAAGCAGGGGACACTGATGAAGAATAACAACGCAATTCAAGATTGCCTTTGCGATTTTGCCCTCCCGCGCGAGGTTGATTTCACGCAAAGACGCAAAGACCCAAACGAGAGCGCAAAGGTACTGGCATTCTCGCCTCGCGCAGAAGATGAAGAAGAGTTTCGTACGGATGCTGGCCCGGGCGTGGCGCGTGCGCGAAGACTACTGCTCTGTCTGGACGGCGTGCCGTTCGATGTCATGCGCGAGGCAAAGTCGCGCGGGCTGTTTGACGGATTCAACGCGCCGTCTCGTCTGCTCTCGCCTTTCCCTACTATGACGAACATCGCGCTCTCGGCAATGCTCAAGGCTAGCGTGCCCGTGGGCTACGAGAGTCTCTATTTTGATCGCAACTCGCGCGACCTACGCGGCGGGGTGCAGAAGTACATCGGACGACGCACGCCCGAGAAAATTCCTTCGACCTACATGGACGAGCTTGATTACCAGGAGCCGCTGCCTTTCGAGTACCTGGTTTATTTCGCGCCCGAAACCATCTTCAGGGCGGACATGAAGCGCTTTCGTGAAAAGTTCGGACGCGCGCCGCAAGACCGCGATTACTTCGCTTTCCTTAAAGGCACGGATGGGCTGATGCACATGCGCGGGAAAGAGAGTTTGAGCGTCGCTCTGGAATCGCTTGACAAGCTTTTGACCGAAGTAAGAAGTTTCTCAGGCGATGAGACAGAAGTCATGCTCTTCTCGGATCACGGCATGAATCTGGAAGAGAACCGTCGAGTTCATCTTCAAACTCACCTGCGACGTTGCGGTTTTCAGATTACGAATCGCTTGAACGGCGCTGGCGCGAAACTACAGGTCGTGCTCCCCGCTTTCGGTCTCATAGGCTTTGCCGCGCTCTTCTGTGAAGAAGAGGTTGCTGAAAAGCTAACGGACGCGCTCGTGCCGTTAGAAGGAATTGATTTTTCTCTTTATCGTGACGGCGAAAACGTTGTGGGCGTGAAAGGCTGGCGCGGCACTGCGCGCATCCGCAGAAGTGAAAGAGACGGGCGCACGTTTTATGCTTACGAACAGATTGAAGGCGACCCGTTGCAGCTTGCTTCAATCACTGAAAGCTTAAGTGCTGATGGGTTGTTGGATGCGGAAGGTTTCGCTTCAGACGAATCGTGGGCTGCGCGCACGGGCGAGCATATCTACCCGGACGCTCTGGATAACCTCTACACTTCGATTCAAAAGACGCGCGTGCGCCACCCCGCAGACGTGCTCGTTAGTTTGAAAGACGGCTACTACTACGGCTCAACGCTCTTCAGTCGCATAGTCCGGCTGGCCGCCACTCACGGCAACGCCATGCGCGCCAGCACCTCAGCATTCCTGATGAGCACGCACCGCGAGTTTCCCCGGCACGTGCGCGGAAGCGAAGCGCAGCCATTGTTACGCGAATAAGACTTTATCTCTTCTTTGCGGCTCCAGCGTGAAATTGTCTCTCGCAAAGCCGCAAAGAAAACGGTTGACCTATACTTGAGCCGTTGAATGTTTATTAATGCCGCGAACGCGGTTGGTCTCACTCTCGAAGATGAAGGCGAGCGATTTGTAGATGAGTTTGGCGCAGAGGAAGGCCGAAGCGCTCTGGCCTTCTACATAAGAGTATTCGGTTAAATCCATCCCGACGATGCGGCGATTTCTCGCTGCCGTGCGAACAAGGCCGATGACTTCGTACCAGCCCAGTCCGCCGGGTTCGGGCGTGCCTGTAGCGGAGACCAGCGACGGATCAAGGCCGTCAATATCAATCGTCAGGTAAACATTTTCGGTCAAACCTTCAACCGCCGCGTCCCACCAATCATTCCGCCCCACAATGTCTTTAGCCCAGAAAATCCGCGTCGGCAGCGTGTCTATAACCTTTGCCTCTTCTGCGGAGATAGAACGAATTCCGCACTGTACGGAAGGGATTTGCATGTCTTTCACTACGCGCGCCATTATCGAAGCGTGCGAGTGCGGCGTGCCGTCATAGGTGTCGCGCAAATCTGCGTGCGCGTCTATCTGCAAGACGGAGAGATTCGGATACTCTTCGGCATGAGCGCGTATGACGGGCGCGCTCACAGAATGCTCGCCGCCTATCATCACTACGAACTTCCCCAAAGAGACCAACGAGCGCGCTCGCTTGTAAAGCGACTCCATCATGGCTTCAGGAGGCTCTAATGAAGCAGACTCCCCGACCGTGCTTATGCCAAGCTTATAAACCTCCGCATCAGTCTCCTCGTCGTAAAGCTCCATGTTGCGCGATGCGTCAATAATCGCCTCCGCGCCTCGCCCCGTCCCTGTCCCGTAAGAAACAGTGCCCTCGTAAGAGACAGGCCATACGACGACGCGCGCCCGCTCGAAATCGGAAAACTCCTCTTCGGCTATCCCACCGAAGTTCATTGGAAGATTGGCTGATTCAGACATGAAGGAAGTTTACAGAAGACCAGAGCCAGAATCCAGAAGACAGAAGAAAAGAGATTCGTAGCCATTCTCTTTTTAATTCGTGCGAGACGCTAAAGAAAAGGTCGCCGAAGTTTGCTAAGTTCCGGCGACCCTCTCTTATTGTTTGCCATGTAGAAGAAGCGAGGCCGTTATTGCGCTCTACTTCTATGCGCTTATGACCCACACTCCTCATTACGATGTGTGACGACAGAACTGAACCTCTGTTGGTATTCGGCGCTCGTGATGAACGCACAAACCATAGAGCGGTAGTTGCCCTGCACACGGTTGTTCAATACATCCAGCCAGAAGTTGAAGCCTCCTCGATCCGGATCGCGTTTGAGATAACCGAAATACTCCATCAACACGAACGAGGGATTATACTCTGCTTGCTTAAACGCATCGTTCTCTACCAGTTCTCTCAGCACAAGGCTGCGGCTCTGATTCATGTCCCCGCCCGTGTTGTACTTCGAGACAAGCGCGTCGTGTTGCGATGATAAATCCAGCCCGGACGACTGATTAACCGTTTGCAGCAGCGCGTCAACAAAAGAGCTTGCAGTCGTGGCCGACCGATACCTCTCCAGAAACTCTGCACGTCGCACAAAGGCGTCGGCGAAAGCTGCCTTCCTAGTATCCAGATTCGAGCCTCCGACGACCTGCGGCCTGTCTGCCGAGAACTCTGCAAAGGAGAGTTGCCGTCCCAGCCCGCCTTTGTATAGACGATAGATGAACGAGCCAGTCTGCTGGAACTCCTGTTCTATGAAGAACGCTGCGCTAACGCCTATGCGTCTTGAGTTGACGCAAGCAGCATCATCGCCGCATCTATCCATCTCGTTGCTCCAGTAATCAAGTCCTTCCTGATCTGGTTCGCGCCCCAAAAAGTCCAGATACTGCTGGCGTACGAAGAAGAGGCCAGTGTCCAAAGGATTCGCCGTTTGAGCAGCCGCGTCTGCTCTAAACGTTACGTCTGTCTTATCGGCGCTGAGAGAGAAGGAACGATCCGCAGGGCTGAACGTGTAATTGGCTGCCGATGGAGTGACAGTGTAGAAGCTGCTTACTCCAACATTCTCGAAGCGGTAGAAACCGTTGCTATCTGTGATGGTTCTAGCAGACTTAGCACCATTGAGCGCAAGGGCAACCCCGCTCAAAGGAGCGCCGTCGCCGGTAGTGATGCGCCCGCTTATCGTTGCCGGTGCAGCAGTCGGCGCACAGGCCAGGTTGTTAATCACCAGATTGTCAATGTACCAACCGCTATCCGTACCCGCCGACGTCCCTGCATCCGAAGTCATGCGGAAGCGTATATGTACAGGGAGACCAGTCGGATTGTGGATTCCACCCGGGGCAAATGCTCTAAGCGGTATGCGCACATGATGTAATCCCTTGCTGCCTGTATAGGCGCGGCGACCCTGTAGAATTGAACCCATCACAGGTGGGTTCAATGCCCCGTTGAGCACTCCGGTGTAGCCTCCATCAATAATGTAGTAGCCCAAATCGAAAGAGGTGGTATTGTTAGGATACGGGGTGAGAGTAGGATCGCTGCCGTTGGCAGTGTTGCTGAAAGGGGCGCCTATCTTAATCTCGATCACACCGCCATCGAACGTGGCCTCCGCACTGAATTTGTGGTCGAACTCCATTATTGAAGTGGGCGTCAACATGAGGCCAGTGCCATCACCAATCTCCGTCGAAAAGTCACTCGGTCCGCCTCCACCAAAAAGAGGATTAGAGGCTGGATCGAAGTCTGGCGCATAGATCGTTGATGTTGTGGGGAGACCGCTATCAAGAACGACACCCGTCCTGCGTTGGAAAACAGGATCAGCTTGCGGTGATGGAGTTGCGCTGCTGGATTCCACCAGGTTTGGAAAGAATCGAGCATCCGCAGCGGTGCTTTCAAAGTTCTCCTGTGTAAAGACAGGAGTGTTCGTCTTACCCGGCGTGGTCGGAGCGCTGAACTTGGCGACTGTGTTGCCGGTGTTGTTCGTGTCCATCAAGCCGTTGTTCGTATCGCGCGCCTGCACTATGTAGTAGTAGACGTGATTCAACTCCAGATTAGTATCTGAGTAGGACAGACCGCTGAAGCCGTTAACTATGCGATTGGAAGCCGACGGTGTGAACGTAGGGTCCTGCGTGCCGGTATTGCCCACAGAGTCAACCATATCAACACGGTAAATATCGTAAACGATACTCGCGTTCGGGTTGGCTGAAACTGCCGGACTCCAACTTAAGACCAGGCGATTGCACTGGCCCGGATCGGAGACTTGACCGATGCCCGCGAACGTCGGAGCAACCGGGAGAATGACTCCCGTGGTCACTGTAATGCTCTGTGTATCGGATGTGGAGACGCAAAGTGAACTCGTATCGCGGCTCGCACGAACTTGATAGTAGAAGGTCTGGCCGAGCGGCAGCTTTGCCCCGCCGTTATCATCATTGTAAGTGGTCTGCGTGGCCGGAATCGTGGCTATAGTGGTGAACGGCCCGCTCGCGCTATTGGCGCGCGAGATGATGTACTGGGCTGCGCCTGGAAACGCAGTGCCGCCGTTGATCGTGATCGTGACGATATTGTTCGTAGTATTGGAGAGAGCGAAGGGCGGCGGCTGGAGTGGCCCCGATTGCTCGCATGTTGTGACGCCTGCCGGAACGGAGAAATCTTCGACCACGACCGGCGCTGATGAGCTACCCGGATTCTGAGCCGAAGTGGATTGGGCCAACATGCCTACGCCGTGACTTGCGAAAGCGCGCCAGATGATCGCTTGATTCTCTCCGCCCGTCATCTCGCGGTCGGCTGCCAGAATAGAATCACGCTCATCCACGAACGAAGGATTGCAAGGGGAAAGCTGCAAGCCGCGTAATACCAGGGTGTCAGAGAGCCGCGCGGCTGTGCTGACTGCCGTTGCCAGCGGCCCGTTGCGGTTTCCGAGTGATTGAATCTCTGCTGCGAGCATACCGGGACGAACAATCGCCTGGCTCGGAATAATTGTTGCCGCGTCATTTGTATTGAAAGATGCGCGATAGTCAATCGGGTGGTTAGTGTCCACCGATTGCACTTGCCTGTACCCAATGAAGAAATTAGTACCGCTCCCCAGACGCCGTGTCCCATCAAAGAAGATGCCGGGAAATGTAGCTCCGACCTTCTGTTTCATAATCAACAACTCGCGCATATCCCAGAGCGTGGCAGCCCAGAGTTCTCCCACATCATGCACTTCAAAAGGAACTCCGGCTCCAGCGTCGGCGCTTGTTCTAGTATCACGGCGAGTGCGTGCCACGCCGTTAGCAGTTGCATACGAGTAACGGTAATTGGTGTAGGGCAAACGGCGTATGCCAACGTCGAATTCGCCCGTCACATACTCGCCTTCCGAGTCATCGTCGGCTATTGACGTAGCGTTATAATCCGACCAGCCCTCTCCCATGCCTCCAGGCTCGCCGACCAGCGCAACACCCAGACAGCCCGTATCGCCTTTGCCAGCCGAACGGTTGGAGACACCATGATAATGTTCGTGGGCAACTACATCCCAATCGAAATCTCCGTCAGAGCGCCTGAACGTTGATTCGGTAAAGAGAAACATCTGCATGCGCGGATAGCCGCCGTCCGCAGGAGTGCCGAAGTTGGCATTGTCAGTGCCGGAGCCATCCTGCACCTGCGCGCTGATGGCATCACGACCAGCGCCGCCTCGGCCATAGTTGTCCTGCTGAAAATTCCAGAACTGTTCGGTGAAGCCTATGCTGTACAGATAATCGTGTATGAGATTGTTGTAGTAGAAGAGCGTCACTGTGCCCGGATAAACATCCGCGTTGGCGCTTGCGGGATAGACCACAGGACCAGAACCACTGGCATCCACGCCTCCGTACTCGTAGCCATTGGTGAAATCGAAACGGCTCGCCGTAAACTGCCGATTCAATGCGAAGCCTTTAATGCCGTGTGTTGTTTCATCGTCGTTCTCACGGTCATCTGCTGTGAACACGTTATTGCCTTCCGTATAGTTCGACTCGAAGACAGAGTTGTAGGTATTGCCATTGCTTGTTCGGGGAGCTCACAAGGTAGTTAGCGTCGCAGAAAATGGCTGGCTAC
>DATHJK010000446.1:0-7098 GCA_035316225.1 Pyrinomonadaceae bacterium | reverse complement strand
TTTTGATCCAGCCACATCCCGTACGCGATGATTGCGCGCGGCTGTTCAATACCAGCCGCCATTAGAAACGCGGGCCAGTAGACGGCATGAAAACGCAAGATGTCTTTGCCCAGAAGATGGACGGCAGGCCAGAACTTCTCGAATCCGACTTTGCGCTCGCGCTCCTCGTTTCCGTAGCCTATCGCCGTAACGTAATTTGATAGCGCGTCGAACCAGACGTACATCGTGTGCATTGGGTCATCCGGCACGGGGATGCCCCAACTGACAGAAGATTTCAAGCGGCTGATTGAGAGGTCTTGCAAGCCGCCCCGAACAAAACTCATAACCTCGTTGCGTCTGGCTTCGGGTCTAATTATGTCTGGGCGAGATTCATAGAGAGAGAGTAACGCCTCGCCGTAATCCGAGAGGCGAAAGAAGTAGCTCTCTTCGGCTACGCGGTCAAGCGGCGTATCGTGTACGAGGCAAAGGGGCGCGTCTCCGGCTTTTTCCGGCTTCTTATATTCGTCTTCGGTCTTATATTCAGCGCAGGGCGCGCAGAACCATCCCTCATAAAATCCTTTGTAAATAGCTTCACGACCTTTCGGCGTCCGGTTGCGCGCAGCGCGCCGCCAGAGCGCCGACACGCCCTCCTCGTGGAAAGGATAGGTCGTGCGCATGAAGATGTCATAGCCGCCGTGCTCCGTGTCCAATCCGAACTCGGCAGTCATCTTCTTAAAATAGCTGACAACGTAATCCGCCTGTTCCTGCGGCGTGCGCCCATCACGCGCAGCAGTGCGCTCGATGTTGATGCCGTGCTCGTCCGTGCCCGTCAAAAAAAAGGTCTCGAAACCACGCTGCCTTTTATACCGCGCGACGCAATCGGCCAGCATCATCGTGTAGAGATGCCCAAGATGCGGGAACCGATTCACATAGTAGATCGGCGTTGTTATGTAAAAAGTTTCCATAAGTGATAAGTGATAAGTGATGAGTGATGAGATAAGAGAGAGCAGGTGAATGGAAGTAAAGCTTTATCTGTTTACGATTAACAATCTACCATTCACGGCTTCTCTTATCACTTATCACTCATCACTTATCACCGCTTTACTTATCTCCTATTCCTGTCGGCCTGCGCGAACTCGTCGCCGGTGTTGAAGTGCGGCATCTGATCCATGTCTGCTATGCGGCGACCGATTGCGAAAGCGATCTCAGCCTCCTGAATCATGCCGCGAAAATCCCACGAGTCGGAATATTCATCCGAAGGTTGATGGTAGTGAGCAGTGTTGTACTCGCGGAACATACGCTCGCCCCAGCCAGCGGGTCGCCCGTCGAACATGTCTCCCTCTTTCAAACTGATGGAAGGCACGCCGAACCTTGCGAACGGGAAATGATCCGAGCGATAGAACGAACCCTGTTCGGGTCGCGGGTCATGAACGACACGCATGTTCCGCTCGTGCGCAATTGCCTGCGCTACGTTTTCAAGCGAAGAGCGCTCCGCGCCGAGCGGGACGAAATCTCGCGTCACTCCGAGTATGTTCATAGAGTCCAGGTTAACGTCCGCCGCCGTGCGCGCAAGCGGCACGAGCGGGTGGCGCACGTACCATTCAGCGCCTAAGAGTCCCTGCTCTTCCGCCGTCGGAATCAGGAAAAGAATTGAGCGACGCGGCCTCTCTGCGGGCGAGAGTTTTGTGAAAGCCTCCGCGATTCCCAGAACACTTGCGACGCCCGATGCATTGTCAACAGCGCCGTTGTAGATGGTGTCGCCGTGACTGTCCGGTTGACCTATGCCGAGATGATCCCAGTGCGCTGAATAGACAACGTATTGCTTCTTCAACTGCGGGTCGCGCCCCGCAAAAGTGGCTACGACGTTGCTCGATTCGATGCGTTTAACTTCGCTGTTGAGCGAAATCTTCCCGTTCAGACTGAGCTTAACGGGATGAAAATCGCGCGATGCCGCCTGCGTGCGCAGCGCGTCCAAATCCTGTCCCGCCAGTTGAAACATACGATGCGCCGCAGCGTCCGTCATCCACGAGCGCATCTTAAGGTATGGCGTGTGGTCGCCAGACGTTCGCGTGATGTCATAACGCCAGGACCCGTTCGACGTTCGCACGACGCTCCAGGGATAGCCCGCAGATTCGTCTGTGTGAAGCAGCAGAACCCCGGCAGCGCCGCGACGCGCGCCCTCTTCAAACTTGTAAGTCCAGCGACCGTAGTAAGTGAGTGCGCGCCCCCCGAACAGGTTCGGCTCCTGTGCGGTCGCGGGCGGGTCGTTGACCAGCATCACCAGAATCTTGTTCTTGAAATCGGAATCGTCGCCCTTGTAATCGTTCCAGTGCTGTTCGGGCGCGTCTATGCCGTAGCCCACGAAAACTAGATCGGTATCAAGGTCAACGTGCTCTGTCTGCGCTCCTGTGAAGGCTACGAAGTCATCGAAGAACTTGAAAGACTCGCTTGAATTCGTCCCGTTGATGTTGAGCGTGGTCTGCGGGTCGGCTTTGACGCCCGTGAGCGAGACAGGCTGAAAGAAGCTTCCATTCGCGCTAGCGCCTTTAAGCCCCAGCGCCTCGAATTGCGCGGCAATATATTTCGCTGCCAGTTCTCCGCCGCGCGTGCCGGGGCCTCTGCCCTCCATCATGTCGTCCGACAGATACTTGATATGAGCGCGCAGCGCGTCTTCGCGTATAAGGCTACTACCATTAGCCGCTCCTCTGCGCTGCTGCGCTACCAGCAAACCGGCGCTTAAAATTAGTAGAAGGAAAGCGGCGACGGCAGCCCTGTTACGGAACTGAACGGTTCTTGAGACAGCTTTTACCAGTCTCTTCTTCATCTTTATCCCTCCTCAAGATTTGCCTGTGATGAGCGACATGGCTTCTGCTCGCGTGCGCGGGTCTGTGCGGAAGCCGCCGAGCACGGCTGACGTTATAGTGATAGCGCCGGGCTTTTTCACGCCACGCAATGTCATGCAGGTGTGTTCGGCCTCCATAACAACCATCACGCCTACAGGCTCAAGCCCCTCATACAGCGTGTTTGCGATTTCTGTGGTAAGGCGCTCCTGCACCTGTAACCTTCTGGCAAAAGTTTCCGCAAGGCGCGCGAGCTTTGACAATCCCACGATGCGACCGTTGCGCGGAATGTATGCTATGTGGCAACGGCCTACGAACGGCGCGAGATGATGTTCGCAGATGGAAGCGATGTGAATGTCTTTGACTATGACCATCTCGTCGTGCTTGTCGCCGGGCAGCGGCACCACGTGCAGGCGAGGGTCTTCGCGCATCCCTGAGGTCAACTCCGCATACATCTCCGCTACGCGCTCAGGCGTGCGCTGCAAGCCGGGGCGGTCAGGGTCTTCGCCTATGCCTTCAAGTATGAGCCGAACGCCGCGAGCGATTTTTTGTAGATCGACGCCGGATTCACCCGAAGCATTGAACTCCTGCTCCTGCTCTTCATCCATTTGTGTGCTCATCTTAAAATCCCCCGCGAAACTTTTACTACTTCTCACGCAGCTTCATATAAGCCGCCTGCGCAGCCTCTTCGACTTCGCGCAAAGAGACGCGGGCGCGCTCGGCTGCCGCGCGGCACTGCTCGAATTCCGGCATGGCCTTAACCCTGAGATTATCAAGCCGCGCAATCTTAATATCAATCGCTCCGAACCTGGTCTCAACCGCGACCGTTTCTCTTTCCAGCGCGCGGCGCTCAACCTCGAATGCACGCACTCCGAGCGTAGTCGTCTCCGCAAACAACATTTCAGTCAGCCGTTCTCTATCCGCCGGACGACAGAGAATAGAGACGAGCGCGCCCGGACGATTCTTCTTCATCTGCACGGATGTGAAGTAGCAATCGAGCGCTCCGAGCGAAAACGCGCGCTCCATTACGAAGCCAAGAATCTGCGGCGACATGTCATCAACGTTTGTCTCTATCATCAGCAGCCGCTCGTCCTGCGCTCTTTCATCCTCTTCGCCTATGATGACTCTGAGCGCGTTCGGAAAATTATCATACTCGCGGAAACCTGCGCCGTAACCCACGCTTGTAATCCTCATGCGAGGTATAGCGCCGTACTGCTCGCAGACCGTGCTGATTATCGCCGCCCCTGTCGGCGTCACCAGCTCGCCCCGGATTTCGGAAGAATAGACTGGCGCATCTTTCAGCAATTCCGCAACAGCAGGCGGCGGGACGGGGAAACGCCCGTGCGCCATCTGGACAGTTCCGCTTCCAACGTGAAGCGCAGAAGATAGGAAACGGTCAACGCCAAGAAGCTCAAAACCTATGCACGCGCCGACGACATCAACTATGGCGTCCAGTGCGCCGACTTCATGGAAATGAATTTTTTCTACAGGCTCATTGTGAACGTGCGACTCCGCTTCGGCCAGTCGCATGAAAATAGCCGTAGCCCTTCCCTTAATTTTTTCATCAAGCCTTGAATCGTTGATTATCCCCAAAATATCTTTCAGATGACGATGCTTCTTCTCTTCAGGCGCGCGAACATCTGCGCGGGTCGCGCTTAAGCCTGAGCGGTTTACTGTAGTGAATTGAACCTCGTAGCCTTCAACTCCGAGCGAAGCTAATTTCTCCATGAGATTTGACGGGTCGCAGCCAGCGCCGACCAGAGCGCCGAGAATCATGTCGCCGCTTGCGCCCGCGTAGCAATCGAAGTAAAGAGTTCTCATCTACTGATCGAAAAATGGCAGAATCTCGCCCGCCTTGCCCTGAATAACTTCATCACAAATTGAAGAAAGAGGCGTCCGTTCAGGATTCACCTCGACAAGATAAGCGCCCGACGAGCGCGCGATTTCAGGAAGCGCGGCAGCCGGGTAAACGATTGCAGAAGTTCCCACGACGAAACATAGCTCACACCTTGTTGCCCTCTCAACTGCGCGCTCGAACACTCCTGCGGGCAACATCTCTCCGAAAAGAACTACATCCGGGCGCTTGCTATTCCCGCATTCAAAGCAGACTGGCGGCCTTTCATCGTTGTCTTGAGAATGAAGCTCAGTTAGTGAGCCGCAACCGTTGCAGCGTGCGCGCCATATGCTGCCGTGCAGTTCCAGGACATCACGTGAGCCTGCACGTTGATGCAGCCCGTCAATGTTCTGCGTGACCAGAGTGAAATCAGAGAAGCGCGCCTGCCATCTGGCCATTGCATCATGCGCCGGGTTGGGCGAAAGTTTTTCGAGAAGATTTCTCCTGTAATCGAACCATTCCCAGACGGCTGGCAGATCGCGCTCGACCATCCTTGCGGACGAGATAACGTCGAAAGGCATGCCCTTCCAGATAGCAGTCTGGCCTCCACCGCGAAACGTAGGCACGCCCGATTCCGCCGAAACACCTGCGCCCGTCAGAACCAGCACGCTACTCGACAGCGCAAACCGCTCCCTCAACTCTTTCGAGATTTCAAAAACTCCGCTCGTTTGCATCTTATCTTCAGGCGATGTTAGCAGAGCGCGGTTCAATCATCAAAGATGCTGGTCGCCGGGTGGCGTCGTAGCTAGAAGCTAAAAGCCAGTGATTGCGGGCATTCGTATCTTCAAAGTAGTCCGCCGCTGGTCGCCCGCACGCATAGCCTTTGCTGGTTGCGCTAAGTTATACTGCCAGCTTTTCCGGCACACTGGCTGTCAATCTCAATGGGAATCAGAAGGGACTGAACAAAAGGTCGTGAGTCTTATAGAGCTTCAGGAGAGTTTGCGTGAGCGCGCGCAGAGCGCAGCCAAAGGTTTATTCGGAATCGAGCTTGAACAGATTGCTACAGAAGTCCCTCCGCGAACAGAGTTGGGCGACCTGGCCTTCCCTGTCGCTTTCGAGCTTGCAAAGAGAATCAAGCAGGCAACGGGCGAGAAGCAGCCGCCGCGCACAATCGCGGAGAAATTAAAGACCGCGCTCGAATCCATGGAAGGCGTAGCCCGTGTCGAAGTCGCAGGCGCGGGTTATCTAAACATCTTCTACGACCGCGCGAGCTTTCTCTCGCGCTTCTCTTCCCGAATCTCCGGGCACGGTTCTCAACCAGAGGCGTTATCGGACGCGAGGCCGAAACGCATGGTCGAGCATACGAGTATCAATCCGAACAAGGCCGCGCACATCGGCCACGTTCGTAATGCTGTTCTTGGCGACACGTTTGTTCGCATACTACGAGTCGCGGGCGAACGAGTTGAAGTTCAGAACTATATTGACAACACAGGCGTGCAGGTCGCTGACGTTGTAGTGGGCTTCATGCACATTGAGCACATGACGCTCGAAGACGTGAAGGCGCTGGACAATTCACTTCCGCCCGAAAAATCTTTCGACTATTTTTGCTGGGACTTGTATACGCGAGTCGGTCTCTTCTATAGAGACGATAGAGATGACGGCGAGATGAACGCCGAGAAACTGAAGCTGCGCGCAGAGACTCTTCACGCGATTGAAGAAGGGGATAATCCGACGGCGCTTCTTGCCGATTACGTCGCAACGCGAAACGTAGAATGCATACTGGACACTATGGAGCGGCTTGGCATTCGCTACGACGTGCTGCCGCGAGAATCTGAAATTCTTCATCTTCATTTCTGGGATCGCGCTTTCGAACAGATGAAAGCGCGCGGCCTGATTCACTATATGACCGAAGGGCGAAACAAAGGCTGCTGGGTTATGCCGTTTGAATCGCATACGGGCACGGATGAGCACGAAGCAGACAAGATTCTTGTACGCTCCAACGGGACTGTGACATACACAGGCAAGGACATAGCCTACCAGTTATGGAAACTCGGACTGCTGGGCTTGGATTTCAACTACAGGCTTTTTCGCAAATACCCGGACGGTCAACAAACATGGATAACTTCATCGCGCCCTCAAGATGAGAATGGGGCGGTCGAGCGGCCACACTTCGGCGCAGGCCACACCGTCTACAATGTGATTGACGCGCGCCAGTCTTACCCGCAGGAGATCGTCAAAAAGGGTGTGGCTGCAATCGCGCCTGAAAAGGGCGAAGAGGCGAGCGTCCACCTCTCTTACGAAATGGTCGCGCTCTCTCCCGCTGCATGCGAAGAATTAAGCATCCGTCTGAGCGAAGAAGATCGTGCGCGTCCCTATATAGAGATGAGCGGGCGAAAGGGTTTAGGCGTGAAGGCGGACGATTTAATCGACCGTCTGGAGAAGGAC
>DATHJK010000445.1:0-6421 GCA_035316225.1 Pyrinomonadaceae bacterium | reverse complement strand
CCACGTCGCTTGTCTGGCCGGGTTGCAGCGAGAATGCAGCATCCTCGAACTGTTTGACCATCTGGCCGTGCCCGAACCAGCCGAGTTCCCCGCCCTGCTCCTTGCTCACAGGGTCTGCCGAATACTGTTTGGCGAGCGCTGCAAAGTCTTCGCCTCCGCGAACACGCTGCACAATCTCCTGCGCTTTGGCTCTGGCCTGATCCTGCGTCATCTCAGGATTTCGCTGCATGTACGCCTTGACTTCATCGTCCGTAGCTTTCGTCCGCTCGATTAATTGATCCTGCGCGTAGCGCTCTACAAGGAAGCGCGCCTGCTGAAGCATCACCTGCAACTCTGTCGCGCGGTCTCGGTCAGCACCGGCTTGAAGCGCCTTGCGCTCAGCAATCATGATCTGCGCCCACTGTTGTTGAATCTGCTTCTTCATGTCGTCCGAAAGAGTAGGCGGAATCTGAAAGCCAAGCCCCTGCGCATCCTCCAAAAATTGCTGGAACTTCTGATCCTGACCAGGCTCTTTCATGAAATTCTCAATCTCGGTCGGAGAAGCTATTGCGAAGACGGACGCTGCCTGCGTCCCGCCCTGCTGCTTGGAGATATAGCCCTGCGCGATGATGAGCGAGCGCATCAGATCAAGCTGTCGCTTCACTTCCGGCTTGTCCGCTATCCCTGCGGCGCGGGCGGCTTCCGCCAGAGAGAGCAGGCGCTTTAAATCTTCCGCGAATTTTTTGCGCGCGTCCGCATCGCTTGCAAGACGCTGGCGGTCGCGCGGCGATTGAAGCTCTGCCAGCTTTGACATGTCGTCAGCCGTCAGCGTCACGGCTCCTGCGCGCGTGGCTTTAACCTGCCACGCGATTAAGCCAGCGGAAAATAGAACCGCAACCGCGGCGGCTATCCATGCTTTTGTTGTTGAAGTCAAGGTGTAATAACTATCCTTTCAAATTAATGCTCAAGTCTCGCCTGGACATGCTCTACAAGTTCGACAAGCACACCGTTAGCCGACGAAGGGTGAATGAAAGCCACAAGGCAGTTGCCTGCGCCAACACGCGGGCTTTCGTCAATGAGGCGCGCCCCTTGCTCTTTCAACCTGTGAATCGTTGCGCGTATATCGTCAACGCGCACGGCGATGTGATGAATCCCCTGCCCGCGCTTCTCTAAAAATTTTGCTACGGGCGAATCCGCGCCCGTTGGTTCCAGCAACTCAATCCGAGGCTCGCCCACGGGCAGCATAGCAACGCGCACGCCCTGATCTGCGACTTCCTCAACATCAACAACCTCAAGCCCAAGCGCGTCGCGCCAGAAACTCAATGCATCATCAAGAGAGCGTGTGGCAATCCCTATGTGTTCAAGTTTCATAACAAGTCCGGAGTCTGGAGTCTCAGAGTCAGAAGACGAAAAGCTTTTAGCTTTTGACTCCGGACTCCGGATTCTCGACTCCAGACTTGAGTAATTCTTCAACTGCCGAATATGGATCGCGCTGCTTGGCGGCGACTTCCGCACTCAAACGTTCGAGTTTGTCAGATGCCGAATCTGCGCCGAGAGTTCGCGCCAGCAGTCGTTCGCGCAGGAGTTCCAGTATGCGCCAGCGCGCAATTGCATGGCGACGTTCCTGGCCTGCTCCAGCCTCTTTCAAAAACTCCTGATAACGCGCGATTGCCGCCGCTAAATCCTCTATGCCCTTGTTCTCGGTCGCAATCGTTTTCACTATCGGAGGATTCCATTGATCCTCTCGCATAGCGAGCGACAGTAAAGCTTCCAACTCTTTTTCTGTTCTGAGAACGCCTTCGCGGTCGGCCTTGTTGATGACGAAGACATCGCCAATCTCCATTATGCCCGCTTTGATGGTCTGAATGTCGTCGCCCATGCCAGGCACTAACACGACGACGGAAACATCCGCAGCCTTTACAATCTCAACTTCATCCTGACCTACGCCGACAGTCTCAACTATTATCTTCTCGAATCCTGCGGCATCCAATATTGCAACCGCGTCAACTGTGGCACGCGCTAACCCGCCAAGGTTGCCGCGCGTAGCCATCGAGCGAATGAAGACTCCGGGGTCAAGGCCGAGCGTCTGCATTCTGATTCGGTCGCCTAAAATCGCCCCGCCCGAAAAAGGGCTTGAAGGATCAACGGCGATTATTCCTACGCGCTCTTTGCGCTTGCGATAAAGAAGAGCGAGCTTGTCAACGAGCGAAGATTTTCCAGCGCCGGGCGAGCCTGTGATTCCAATGATGAGCGCGCGACCGGTGCGCGGAAAAATCTCTCTCATCAATTCGGCGGAATCCGCCGCGCCGTCTTCAACCTTAGAGATTGCACGGGCGACAGAGCGCGCATCTCCGCCGAAAATCTTCTCTATGAGATGAGAGCCGCTCATGATTCAACGCAGGCTCAGTGCGCGTCTTCCCTGCTCTTCGGCACGAACTTGACAAGCCTCAGGCGTGTGCCCGTCCACTGGTAATAGTAGAGACCTGTTTTCGGATTATCGCTATTGGCTTCGCTTGCGGGCGCTCCGGACAGCACCAGAAGGCGGCTGTTCGGCTTGAACTGTAATCCCTCGTCATTATCTGACCAGTAATAAATAGGGAAACCGCCCAACTCGTTTGGAAAGTAGACCGTGCCCGTCTTCGCATCAATGATTGCCGCATCCACACAACCTGCGCCGCATCCCCATTGAACCAGCGTGTAATGGCCTGCGAAATTAACTCCTTCGCTTGCGCCCTCGCGCAAGCGCGTGCGGAATGAGTTTGCGCCCCTCGTGCTACTGAGATTCACGGGCGCGCGCCTTCCTCTGTACACAGGCGCGGAATAGTCTTCAAAGCGAGGAGTGGATTGCGGTCGCGCAACAGAGCCTATGAACAGCAGGCCGATAACGGACAACGCAGCAAACATCTTTCTCATAAATATTCGGAAGCGCCTTTCTATTGCTTCAAAAGCTCGCGCGCGATAACTATACGCTGAATCTCTGAAGTCCCTTCACCAATGGTGCAGAGCTTCGAGTCGCGCCAGTATTTTTCGGGCGGATAGTCTTTCGTATATCCATAACCGCCGTGAATCTGTATAGCCTCTTCGCAAACCTTCACGCTAATCTCCGATGCGTAGAGCTTCGCCATAGAAGATTCTTTCGTGACTCTCTTGCCCTGATCTTTCAAGAAAGCCGCACGGTACATCAGAAGGCGCGCGGCCTCGATCTGCGTAGCCATGTCTGCGAGCTTAAATTGAATCGCTTGAAATTCAGATATTGGGCGACCGAACTGCTCGCGCTCTTTTGAATAGCGTAGAGCCGACTCATATGCGCCTTGCGCGATGCCGATTGCGAGAGCGGCGATTGATATGCGCCCGCCGTCCAGAATCTGCATCGCCTGTATGAATCCTTCGCCCTCACTGCCCAGGCGATTTTCATCCGACACGAAGCAATCTTCAAAGACAACGCTCGCCGTCTCAGAAGCGCGCAGGCCGAGTTTGTTCTCCTTCTTCGACGGAGCGAAACCTTTCATCCCCTTCTCGAAAATAAATGCGGTGATGCCCTTGCTCCCTCTTGAACGATCCGTCGAAGCGACTGCGACGCAAGTGTCGGCGTGAATCGCGTGCGTGATGAAATTCTTCGAGCCGTTCACAACCCAACCGCCATCCTGTCTTACGGCAGTCGTCCTCGTTCCCGAAGCATCTGACCCGGCGCTCGGTTCGGTCAATCCCCACGCGCCAAGATGCTCGCCCTGCGCAAGCGGCACCAGATATTTACGTTTCTGCTCTTCCGTCCCGAAAGTGTAGATGTGATTCGAGCAGAGAGAATTGTGCGCGGCAACGGATATTCCAACCGAGCCGTCAACGCGCGACAATTCTTCTATGATCGTCGCGTATTCAACGTAACCCATACCTGCGCCGCCATATTCTTCCGGGAAGATGACACCCATAAGTCCAAGTTCGGCCAATTTAGGCAACAATTCAACGGGAAAATGCTGCGACTCGTCCCACTCCATCACGTGCGGCGCAATCTCAGCTTCCGCAAATTCGCGCACGCTCATTCTTACTTGTTGCTGCTCTTCCGAAAGTTCGAAATCCATAGACCCCTCTGAACAAAGTGATAGGTGATAGATGCGAGAACACCCACCTATCACCCATTACCTATATGCGTACCATTCTACCTTAACTGCGCCCTAAACCGTGACCCGCGCCGCGCACTTTCGCCTTTGCAGGCGCTCCTTTTTTCTGCCTTCTGCTCATGAAGCGTGCGACTTCTGCGGGCGCGAGCCTGCGCCAATCTTTCGGCTTCAGGCGCTCGTCACGAAGAAACCCTATTCGCGTGCGGCGCAACTTTAGAACCGAGTGACCAATCAAATCGAACATGCGCCTTATCTGCTGGTTGCGTCCTTCGCGCAAGGTAACTTCAAACCATGAGTTCGTATCCGTCTCGTCAAGCCTTTTGATTACCGCAGGAGCAGTTCGCACTCCGTCTTCCAGTTCCACGCCGCGACGAAGCCTGTTAATTGCGCTATCGGACGGCACGCCCTTCACCTTAACCTCATAAACTTTCTGAACATGATTGCGCGCAGACGTTATGAAGTTAGTAAACTCGCCGTCATTTGTAAGCAGCAGCAAACCTTCAGTGTTGAAATCCAGACGACCAACCGGGTGAATACGACCGAGAGAAGCGGGCAGCAACTCGGTCACGAGCGGTCTTCCTTCCGGGTCGGCCACGCTCGACAGAAACCCTCGCGGCTTGTGTAGAAGCACATAAACCTTCTCGCGCGATTTCAACAGCGGGTTGATGAGACGACCGCGCACCTTTATGTGATCGCGCTCCGCGTCGGCCTTAGTCCCCAACTCGGTCACGACCTCGCCGTTAACAGTCACCTCGCCGGCGCTAATCATCTCTTCAGCGTGACGACGCGATGCAATGCCCGCTTCGGCAATCAATTTTTGTAAACGCACTTTCATAAGAACTGTTTTCAGTTTCTAGTTTTCAGTTTTAAGAAAACCATCCACGCTGAAAACTTAAAACTGAAAACTTAAAACTATTCACCCGCCAGCCAAATCTTCAAAGTCTTCAATGCTAGGCAGCTCAGATAAATCTTTCAGGCCGAACTGTATTAGAAACTCTTTCGACGTGCCGTACATCATCGGCCTGCCAATGGTCTCTTTTCGTCCCTTTGCGACGATGAGGCGTTTGTCCAGAAGAGTCTTGATTGCCGAGGGAGATTGCACGCCGCGAATCTCTAAAATTTCAGGGACGGTTATAGGCTGTTTGTAAGCGATGACGGCGAGCGTTTCGAGCGAGGCCAACGAAAGCTTTGCGCTAGGGCGCGATTTCAGAAATGCGCGGACGTGTTCGTGAAATTCGGGGCGCGTGGCTATCTGCCAGCCTCCGGCCACCTCGCGCAATTGAAGACCGCCGTTGCGCTCGTTGAATTCCTGTGCCAACTCTTCCACGGCTGTCTCTATCCAGTTGCTATCTTCTTTCAGCACGGCGGCAATAGTTTTGACCGTCAACGGCTCTTCCGAGACGAAGACCAGGGCTTCAATTATTGCCATCAACTCGGCTATGCTTCGCACGCTCGGAGGCGCTTCGTCGTCTGAGGGCGATTCCGCGCCGTTCGTAGCGCCCGCCTGCTTCAAGTCCTCTATCGCGTCCTCGCGGTCAGCGTCGTGAATCACAGCGCCTTCATCTTCCACGTAATCGAATTCGCCGTTGTGACTTTCGTTCTGAACATCTTCAGAAGCTACGGTCGAGACAGCGTTCGTCTCTATCTCTTTAATCTCTTCGCTCATAATCTCTCTAGCTCGCAACGCGGGCGACTATCTCGCCGAAAGTTTCTTTCTGAATCAGGCTGATTTCTGTGGTGCGCACAAGTTCAAGCACGGAGAGAAAAGCAAGCACAAGCTCTCGGCGCGAGCGAGCACGCGCGAAGAAGACGCGCAGGTTAAGTTCGCCCGACGAGAGCACCATGTTGCGCAGGCGTTCGAGCATCTCGGTCATGCTTATCTCCTCGCGCTCAATCTCTAGCTGAACCTCCTCCTTGTGCCGCGCCAGAATCTCCTGAAAAACTTTCAAAAGATCGAACAGACCGACCGCCACTTCAGGATTGTTCTTATCCGTCTCTATCTCGCCGCGCTTGAACACCGCGCGCTCTACAGTTGCACGAGTCCAGAGCATCTCGGCGGCGGCTTTGTACTTCTGGTGCTCAAGCAGTTGGTTGATGAGCAGCTTACGCGGGTCATCTTCATCTTCTTCAACGGGCGCAAACGGGTCGCGCGGCAGCAGCATCTTAGATTTCAACTCTATCAGCGTGGCCGCCATCACTAAAAAATCGCCAGCGATGGCGATGTCCAGTTCTTTCATCAACTGCAAGTAGTGCAGGTATTCGTCCGTTATGCGCGCGATAGGTATGTCGTAGATGTCCACCTGCTCCTGGCGAATCAGGTAGAGCAG
>DATHJK010000444.1:0-22842 GCA_035316225.1 Pyrinomonadaceae bacterium | reverse complement strand
ATAGCGCGATGGCTATGTGGTTCAGAATCTTCTTCATCATCTTCGATTTCCTGTGAATGGGTTTGCAATTAAGGGCAGAGTAAGTCACGGGATCTGCGGGCGTCGCGCCTCGCTTCGCGCGTTGCCCTCTCTTTCAACTTGAGAAGCCGAGCCGTGATGCCCGCGTCCCCCGTTTTCCCTACTCTCAATTGTGTAAACACCACGTCCGGCGGCTTTGTGGCAGAAAATCTTCGGTGGGCGGAAAATTTTTTCAGCGAGCTACTTTGCGTAGAGCGACGGTGCGCGGGATGCCCTGCAAATCCTTGTGAATGTCCAGCAGCGTCCAGATTTTCGGATTAATCATCTCGGAAACTCGCTCGTGCTGGTCAAAGCCAATCTCCATCAGCAGGTGACCGTTCGGCGTGAGGAAGCGTGGCGCGTCCCGCAGAATTTTTCTTATGATGCCAAGTCCGTCTGCGCCGGGGCTGAGCGCGACAAGTGGTTCGTGCTCGCGCACCTCTCGCTGCAACCCGTCTAAATCTTTCTCGGCGACGTAAGGCGGATTCGAGACTATCATCTCGACCTTCGTGTCAGGCTGGAGCACGTCGAAGCAGTCGGATTCAATCAACTCAATGCGCTCCGCGACGCCCAGACGCTCGGCATTACGTGCAGCAACATCGAGCGCCGCGTGCGAGACATCAAGACCAAGCCCACACGCGCCTTTCTCTTCGTGCAGAATCGAAATCAGTATGCAGCCTGAGCCTGTGCCCACATCGCAAATGCGTGGGCGAGTAACATCCATCTCTCTTAAAAGCGTGAGCGCCGCTTCGACCAGCAATTCGGTTTCGGGACGAGGGATGAGCACATCCGGCGTCACTTCAAAATCGAGACGAAAAAATTCCTGGTGACCTGTGATGTATTGCACGGGTTCGCCCGATGCACGGCGCAAAATGGCCTGGCGATATTGCTGTGTCTCATCCGCCTTCAACTCATCATCATGCGCTATCAAAAAAGTCTGACTACGCCCCGCGACGTGCGCCAGCAGCAGCGAAGCGTCGCGCCTTGCCTCAGACACACCAGCCTCGCGCAAAACCCTCGCCGCTTCATGAATTGCCTGTGCGATTGAAAAGCCCATAAATGGTAAATGGCGAATGATAAATGGAATCTGCTTTTCACCATTCACCCGCTTTTTGCCTTTGCCTTTTGCCTTCTCTATAATACTCTTCACTGATTAACGCGAAAAAGGTTCGATTATGTGCTTCCGGTTGCTAGCGGAACGGACGTGCCCACTGTGGAGGCGTTTCGTCAAGGAGCTTCAACGGGAATCAAGGGGAGCATGAAGGGAGCGAAAAGGTGAAGGACGAAGGGAAGATTACGAATCAAGCTGTTGACGATCAAGGGACGAACGAAACTGAAGGGCGCGCTATACTCAAGCGGCTGCGCGACACTGGCTTTGAAGGAAGCGACGAAAAACTGGCCGTAGCTCTGGGTCGCCCTCTCGAAGAAGTGGAAGGTTGGACGGGCGGCGCAGAACCCGTTGACGACGACGTGATAATGAAAGCGCGCGGCATAGCTATAGAGCGAGGGCTTGAGATTGAGTAGCTAGTACGGAAGAGGTCGAGTAATTTTTCATTTTGAATTTATCTCTTAACCTTTACAGCTCGGAAAACTACTGACTACCGGCTACTGTCTTCTACTGCTTTTATGAACAAAAAAGTGGAACAAGCGGCGCAGGCTCTTTTCGAGTCTTATGGGGGCGAAGGTGTCAAGATTCATCACCTTGATCGTCGCCCTCTGCCCTCGCATGCGGAGATCATTCGCGTGCTCGTCACTATGCACGAGCTATTGTTCCCCGGTTACATAGGGGCGCAGGGACTTAGGGAGCAGACCCTGCGCGACCACGTTGAATCGCGCATGCACTGGCTCTACGAGGTGATGACGGAGCAGATAAGCCGCGCCATAGATCACGGCACGAAGATAGGCGAAGCTTGCCGCGTCACAGACCGCGAGGCTGGCGATTGCGCCGCAAGCTTTCTAGCTGAACTCCCGCGCATACGCTCCATACTTGCTTCGGACGTGCAGGCGGCCTTCGACGGCGACCCTGCGGCCAACTGCCTGGACGAAATAATCTTCAGCTACCCGAGCATCTACGCCGTGATGGTCTATCGTCTGGCGCACGAGCTTCACAAGATGAGAGTGCCGCTACTGCCGCGCATCATGACCGAGCACGCGCACCATCGCACGGGGATAGACATTCATCCGGGCACGGAGATTGGCTCGTCATTCTTCATAGATCACGGCACAGGCGTAGTCATAGGCGGCACTGCCATCATAGGCAGCAACGTCAAGCTCTATCAGGGCGTGACCATCGGCGCGTTCTCCTTTGACAAGGACTCGGACGGGGAACTCGTTCGCAACACGAAGCGCCATCCGACGCTTGAGGACGGCGTGGTGGTTTACGCAGGAGCTACCATACTCGGCGGCGATACGGTGATAGGACGCGGCTCTGTCATAGGCGGCAACGTCTGGCTCACACATTCAGTCCCGCCCGGCACGCGCGTTCTTCAAGATTCGCCCAACCTCAGGTTCATCACGCCCGAAGAGGCCGCAGCATCGTGAAAGGGATGAGGGATGAGGGCGGAGGGATGAATAAGAATGAATGATTGCGTCAACACGCAATAGGCTCAACCTATTTCATCCCTCATCCCTCATCCCTCATCCCTTCAAAAAGAGGTGAAAGCAGGCACAAGGAAAAGGGCGCAGAGAGTTCGCACACGTATGCGCTACGAGCGTAGACGCCTGAAGCGCGTCTCGCGCACGGCTAGCTTGGGCGGTCTCTTCCTCTCCTTCCTGAAAATCGGGCTGACGGGATTCGGCGGCGGCTTGGCCGTCATAGCCCAGATAAGAACCCTGACGGTTTTCAGACGAGACTGGCTCACAGACCGCGAGTTCGCGGAAGGCTTCGCGCTCGCACAGAGTCTGCCGGGCACGAATGCCGGGAACACAGTCACGTACATAGGGCTGCGCTTGCGCGGAGTGAAGGGCGCGGGCGTAGCAATGGCTGGCTTCATCCTGCCTTCTATGCTGATGATGATTGCGCTCGCAATTCTCTATCGTCATCTGCGTTACCTGCCGGACACGGATCGCATCTTTCATGGACTGAATGCAGCGGTGGTCGCACTCGTCCTGGTGACAGCATGGCGCATGGGTCGCAACACGCTCACAAAACCCTGGCAGTGGTACATAGCTGTGCTCTCGTGCCTGATAGTCTCAATCTTCCACGCGACACTTATAGAAGTGATTCTGGCGGCGGGCTTGGCGGGTATCTACATAGATTCATTTGCCGAGCCTAGATGGCAACGCTGGCGCAGGATAGCGCGCGTAGCTGCACGCCGTCGCGCACGCCGGGTCGCGCTTAAAAGAAAGAATTTTGTTGGCGGATACATAACGCGCGCCGTCGCCGAAGAGCGTTTGAGTCGTATCAAAGCCAGAAGGCGTAAGGCGAAAGCGAGCGCGCGTGCAAGACAGATGGTCGGCTCTGTGGATAATGAAGCGATGCAGGCGCAAGATTTTTCGGGCGCTTTAACGGAGACCGAAAGCCCGAATGCGATTGAAACGGATGCTTTTTCAAGCGACGACGAAGAAAGACTACTCGATAAGGTCGCTTCCAATGATAAATCGAAAAAGGGGTTCTCTTTTATTCCTTTCATCGCCGCAGGCATGCCTATCGTGGCGAAACTGAGTCTGCTTGTCACGCTGTCCGTTATCTTCCTGCGCATCGGGGCGATAACTTTCGGCGGCGGCTTCGTGATGATTCCTCTGATTGAGGCGGAGGTCGTGGACTCTCATCACTGGCTCACGCATCAGGAGTTTGTTGACGCAACTGCGCTGGGGCAGATAACGCCCGGCCCCGTGCTCATCACCGCGACCTTCATAGGTTACCGGGTTGCCGGAACACTGGGCGCAATCGTAGCGACATTGAGCGTCTTTCTCCCGGCTTTCGTGTTGACGATTGCCGCCGGATCATCGCTCAGAAAATTCAGAATGAACCGGCAGGTGCAGGCTTTCCTGCGCGGCGTAACGCCTGCGGTCGTAGGTCTCCTGGTAGCAGCCGCCATCACCATAGGACGCGCAGGAATTCATAGCTGGATAGGAGTTGCGCTGGCATTGGCCGCCGTTTTGGTACTCATACGCTTTCGCGTCAACGCCGTGTGGGTCATCTTCGGCGCAGGTCTCTTACGCTTTCTGCTGGGCTACTTTTTGCAGTAACAGAGCGCGCTTGGTTGTCCGAAGATAAAGCATCCAATGTACGGAAACTGCGCCGCGATTATCATCGTAAAAATTTTTCTCGCAGACATCAACAGCGCTCGCATCTCTCTCTTTTCAAAATGGTTCTAGCTGTAAGCGACTGAAAAGATGAAGCGAGCGCTGGCTGGCATGTAGCTTGCCATCTCTTCAATCGAAACGAAAACAGAGCAAGGCATAAATTTTCTTCTCAACCTCGCTCTACTTTTGAAAGCACTAGAGATTGAAGGAGGTTCGACAGCATGGGACTACCGAATGAAGACGAAGTTAAAGGCAAATTCGATCAAGCTAAAGGAGCAGTGAAGGAGAACGTTGGTCGTGCCATTGACGATAGAGAGATGGAGTCCGAGGGCGCTGCTGATCGCGCCGGAGGCAACCTGCAAGAAGGCTTCGGCACTGCGCGACGCAAAGTCGGCGAGGCAATAGAAGACATAGGTGAAAAGTTAGGTCATTGAACGGGTCGTTGAATCGGCCAGCAACAAAAAGACAGTGATAAGTGATGAGTGATAAGAAAGAACCGGTCTTCTCTTATCACTCATCACTTGTCACTTATCACTGTCTTTTTTATTCCTGCCTGATGTGATCTGCACCAAGATCGTCAAGAAGCTTCTCAAGCTTGTCCGCCTCTTCATCCGTTTTCGATTCAACGCCGACCAGTATGCCGCCGCTTTGCAGGCCAGCATCGTAGACTTTGGCGCGATGCTCTGGAATGCCTGCGCCAACCAGCGCGCCTATCACGCCGCCCGTGGCAGCGCCAGCGCCCGCGCCCGCGAGAGCCGCAGCCAACGGCCCGGCGATAACAAGACCGCCGAGCGGTGGAAAAGTTATCGTCGCCGCCGCTGCGGCAATAGCTGCGAGTACAGCGCCGACCGTGCCGCCAACAGCGCCGCCAATGCCTGCGCCGTCCGCAACGTGCGACCTTGTTTGAACGGCAAACTCTTTGTGGCGCGTCGCATCCGACATCAGCACGCTGATGTCATCGCGCGTGAAGCCACGTTTTATTATCGCGTCAACGGCTGCTTCAGCCGCCACACGCGATTTGAAAAGTCCCGTCACCAATCTAGCTTTAGACATAAATCATCTCCTTCGAAGCGTCTTTTCGATAATCTCTAAAGACGAAATATTCCACCCGAATGTCCCTTCTGTGATTGGCAAGGGGTGTGCCTCTTCAAGCGAGGCTTCTGCTGGTTCCCTGGATTTCGGGTTTAATGTTGAGAAAGCGGCGCATAGCCCGCCATACGGGCGCGAATCGAAGGAGAGTGGGCGGGGCGAGGCCGTACCAAAGCGAGCCAATTCGAGGTCATCTTGCTGATACTGATTAGAACACTCGTCGAGATGGTTCGGTTGGAAGAAAATAGCTTCTTCGAGAGAAGACAGCCCCGTGCGATGTGTTGTAAGGTAATTCTTTCAAAATTTCTTCGGGAGATTCTCTGTGATTAAAGCTGTCATCTTCGACATTGATGGAACGCTCGTGGATTCCGTAGACCTTCATGCGCAGGCATGGAAAGAGGCTTTCAAGCATTTCGGCAAAGATGTTCCTTACCAGCAGGTGCGCCACCAGATAGGCAAAGGCGGCGATCAATTGATGCCCGTCTTCCTGACAAGAGAAGAGTTGGAAGAGTTCGGAGAAGAGTTGGAGAAATATCGCGGCAAGATTTTCAAGCGCGACTACATGCCGCGCGTGCGCGCATGGCCGAAAGTGCGCGAGCTTTTCGAGAGAATCAAGCAGGACGGTAGACGAATAGCTCTGGCTTCATCTGCGAAAGAGGAAGAGCTTGAGGTTTATAAGAAAATTGCGAACATAGAAGACCTCGTTGAAAAAGAGACGAGCGCAGACGATGCCGATAAATCGAAACCGCATCCGGATATTTTCAAGGCCGCAATAGCGGGCCTAGGCGACATCACGCCGAACGAAGCAATCGCCATAGGCGATACGCCTTACGATGCCGAAGCGGCTGGCAAGATGCGCCTGCGAACCATAGGCGTGCTCTGCGGCGGCTTTCAAGAGGAGGAGTTGAGCGCGGCTGGCTGCATAGCCATCTTTAACGATCCAGCCGATCTGCTCGCGCGTTATGATGAATCGCCGATTGTGCGTATCTAGTTTGAATGCAGCGCAAAAGTGAAAAGCGATTGGATGAGCAAAAATAACGAAACGCTTGTCGCCGGTGCGCCGCGAAAACTCTTCGGCGGCTCCAGCGAAGCCGTGCGTGACGCGCTCAATCAATTCGAGGAGGTCGCGTGCCCGCTCTGCCATGTGCGGCCAGTCGGTTTCGCTGTGGACTATCAGGGGTTTCAACTTTGTCGTTGCCCGAAGTGCAGTCTACAGTTTTTAAGCCCGCGCCCGACCGTAGAGCAACTGAACGAGAACGTCTATAACGAAACATACTTTTCGGAATCAGAATCTGCCGGGGAACTCTCCGCAGCCGAGCGCCACCAGTTCTGTCGGCAACTGGAAAACTTTGAAAGGCTGCTCGGTCGTCGCGGAACTATACTGGACGTTGGCTGCGGCGATGGGTCGTTCCTCGGTTTCGCGCTTGCAAAAGGATGGGAGGTATCCGGCACGGACATACGTTTGGCTGCGGGCGCACGCGCTATGAGCTGCCCGCTCTGGGAAGGACAGCTACGAGAGATTGATTTCGGCAACGAGGGCTTCGACGTTGTTCGCTTCAATCAAGTGCTGGAGCACACGCAGAACCCGCTGCTTGAATTAAAGCGAAGCTGCGAGCTGCTGAACACGGGCGGAATCGTCTTCGTCAGCGTTCCGAACATCGCGGGCTTGAGTCCCAGATTGAAGAGCGTGCAGAGCCGATTTCATTTGAAACGCAAACGCTGGCGTCACTACGCGGCGCTGCACCATCTCTGGTTCTTCTCGCCGGATACGCTCAAAAAACTGGTAGAGCGCGCAGGTCTCAGAACCGTTTACTGGGAGACTCCCATTCTGAAAAAGAGCGGACAGAGTTCATTCCTTGAGCACCTGTACCGCAAGCTTCTGGAAACGTCGCGCACGGCCAGCATTTTAGATTTCTACTGTCAGAAAACTGAAGAGTTTCAGGTTTAAGATTTCAAGTTGGGTGCTTTCAACCTTAAACCTAAAACTTTTCGCGTTGATGAGAATCCTACAGATCAACTCGGCTCGCACGATTGGCGGAGGCGAAAGGCATCTGGCCGATCTGGCGAACGCTCTCTCGGAGAGAGGCCACGACGTTTCGGTCGCGCTCGCGCCGTCTTCACCGTTTCGAGCGGAGCTATCTGCGCTCTCCGAGCAGAATATTTTCAGCGTGCGAATGCGCAACGCACTGGACATCCCATCAGCTCTGAAGCTGGCGCAATTCATAAGAGAGCATAAGATAGAGATAGTTCACGCTCATCTGGCGCGCGATTATCCGTTGGCCGCATTCGCCGTCAGAAAAATTAAGGACGCGCGGCTTGTGCTGACTCGCCACCTTGAGCGCCCGCTCAATAATCTTCATGTGTTCGCCCTGAAGCGCGTCTCTCGTATCATCGCCGTCTCGAAAGCCGTCGAGCGTGCATTACAGGCTCAAAAGATTTTCCCGCCCGACAGGATTCGTCACGTTGCAAACGGAATTGACGTGGAAAAGTTTGAGCGCGCCGGGCAAGCGATTGACCGCGAGGCGATACGCCTCGGCCTGCCTTCGCATGCGCGATTCTTAATCGGTATCATTGGAGAACTCCGTGAGCATAAGGGGCAGGAAGACTTTCTGCGCGCCGCTCATCTGATAGCGAGCCAGATGGAAGATGTTGATTTCCTCATCATCGGTGAGGACGGAGCGCCGGATAAACAGTATGGCGCGCATCTTCACAGGCTGGTCGAAGAAATCGGTCTTGAAAGGCGCGTTCACTTCATGGGCTGGCGCAAGGATGTGCCGCAGCTTCTTCACGCGCTAGACCTATTCATCTCTTCATCGCGCGTTGAGCCATTCGGTCTGGTGATGGTCGAAGCGATGGCGTGCGGCCTGGCCGTTGTAGCAACTGCGACCGGCGGCGCTCAGGAGATTATTGCTGATGGCGAGACCGGCAGGCTCGTACCAATCGGCGATGTAGAAGCTCTGGCGAAAGTTGCGAGTGCATTGCTGGCAGACTCCTATGAACGCAAGCGTCTGGGCCAACAGGCTCGCACCCGCGCACGCGAGCGTTTTAGTCTTGCTCGCATGGTCACGGCGACAGAGCAGATTTATCGTGAAGCGTTGGAGATGCTATTTTAAGGGTAATGGAAGACGCCGGATTAGAGAGCCAATCGCGTGTGAGCCATGCTGTGACGGAGCGCGAGCCTGTTGCGCTCGCGCACGAAGCCATTCACGATGTCGCGGAGCAGATTTTGGGAGAGTTGCCGCGCGGGTCGCTCCTGGATGTCCCTGCGGGTGAAGGCGCGCTCGCTGCCCGACTGCTCATTCTTGGCTTCGATGTTCGTTGCTGCGATCTTTACCCGGAAATATTTCGGCTGCGCGGAACGGAGATCAAGCGCGGCGATTTGAATAATGTTCTGCCGTACCGGGAAGGCGAGTTTGATTACGTCACTTGCATAGAAGGAATCGAGCACATAGAAAATCCTCAACAGGCTGTGCGCGAGTTTCGCCGCCTGCTCAGACCGGGCGGGCATCTCATCGTCTCTACGCCAAACATTCTCAACATTGAAGAGCGAGTAAAGTGGCTGCTCTACGGCTACACTTCGCACTTCAAGCCCATATCACGCGAGCACCTTGAAAACCTGCGCAAAGACGTGGGCGAAATGGAAGAAGTTGCCCTGCATGTGAACCCCATCTCTTATTCCGAACTCCGTTATACTTTAGAGAAATACGGCTTCGAGGTTCAGCGCCTTTATAGAGACAAACCTAAAAAGAATCTATGGGCTTACTCGCCCATAGTCCTCTTGATTCGATTGCTGGGGCGATTAACGCCTGAACGCAAACGACGAGAGCGATGGACTCTTGCGCTGCAATCGAACGAAGTCCTGCTCGGCGGCAACACATTGATCGTTCACGCAATCAGAAGATAAAGCAATTTGTAGAGAGACTGCATTCTACATTGCATCAATTTTCGCGGCGAGGATGAAGTCGCTTTCCGTAAGGCCGTCAATCTTGTGTGTGTAGATGCTGATTTCGGCGTGTCCCCAGCCAAAACAGATGTCAGGATGATGCCCTTGCTCTTCCGCGATCTGCCCCACGCGATTTACGAATTCAAGCGCTTCTCGGAAATTTTTGAACGAATAGGTTTTCTTCAAATGATGCTCTTCTATAGCTTCCCACCCGTCCAGTTCCGGTAAAAGTCTATTGATTTCATAGCCGCGCATTGGCGGAACTCCCCCGCGACACGGCACACATTCGCGGCCAGCTAAATCCGACATGGCTCGATCTCCTCTTCGCCAAAGATTTCAAATCCTCTACAGACCATCTCTAAACGATTTTTTTAACGAACTATCTTACACCACGAATTAACTGCTCAATCCGAGTCGCCCTTCTTTCATTGTCCAAACGCGCTAGTGCAAAACTATGCGCTTTAGAGTGCAGAGTGGTTTAGTTATGCCATCTTCCTGCTTCCTCATTACGGTTCATCTGCTTGCTCTTCCGCCCGCAAGCTAGTAGTCTTTACGTCCTAAAGAGCATCATTAATCCGAAAATTTTTGAAGGAGAACACTCGTGGCAGTCATTCATCCTTTCAATGCTTTACGTCCGTCCGCCGAACATGCCGCAGAAGTCTCCGCGCCGCCTTACGATGTGGTCAACACGGAAGAAGCGCGCGCCTTGGCCGCAGGCAATCCGTTAAGCTTCCTGCATGTCTCTCGTCCGGAGATTGATCTCCCGGACGGCACGGACATCTACAGCGACAGGGTTTACAGCAAGGCCGTTGATAATTTCGAGACGCTGAAGAGCGAAGCCCCGCTCGAAGAGGAAGAACAGCCTACACTCTATCTCTATCGTTTAATCATGAACGGCCACGAGCAGATTGGAATCGCAGCGTGCTGCTCCGTTGACGAGTACGACCGGGACATCATCCGTAAACACGAGCGCACGCGCCGCGACAAAGAGGATGACCGCACGCGCCACATACTCGCGTTGAAAGCGCAGACGGGGCCTGTCTTCTTAACTTATCGCGGCAACCAGACGATTGACACCATGGTTATGGAAGTGACCATAACGGAAGCGCTCTTCGATTTCACTGCTACGGACGGCGTGCAGCATACCATCTGGCGCGTGCCGGATGCCGTGCGCTTCGTCAACGCATTCCGCGACGTGCCCGTTCTCTACATAGCCGACGGGCATCACCGCGCCGCAAGCGCCAGCCGCGCACGCGCAGAGACGCGAGACAGAAGCTTTTCGCACATGGGCGACGAAGAGTATAACTTCTTCCTGGCAGTGATATTCCCCGCAGACCAGTTGCAGATACTTCCCTACAACCGCGTCGTGCGGGATTTGAACGGAATGACGGATGAAGAGTTTCTAAAGCAGGTGGGTGAGCAGTTCGAGATAAGCGAGAACGCGAATCCGTCTCCACGCGAGCGCGGCCATTTCAGCATCTATCTTAAAGGGCGCTGGTACGGGCTAAAGCTTAAATCAAACGAACGCGCGAGCGATGATGATCCGATTGCATCGC
Source organism: Pyrinomonadaceae bacterium (assembly GCA_035316225.1). GTDB lineage: Bacteria > Acidobacteriota > Blastocatellia > Pyrinomonadales > Pyrinomonadaceae > 3-1-20CM-3-53-8. Next base: position 11,949 of record DATHJK010000444.1, on the reverse strand, counting down.
TTGACGTGAGCATCCTTCAAGACCGGATACTAGACTCGATCTTAGGCATCAAGGACATTCGCACGGACAAGCGCATAGATTTCGTGGGCGGCATTCGCGGCACAGAGGAGTTGGAGAAACTTGTGAACGAAGGCAAGGCCGCAGTCGCTTTCTCTATCTACCCGACAACCGTTGAAGATTTGATTCGCGTTTCGGACACAGGCGGCATCATGCCGCCGAAATCAACCTGGTTCGAGCCGAAGCTGAGAGACGGGTTGTTGATACACACGATTTAAGGTGATAAGTGATGAGTGATAAGTGATAAGAAAGAATTGAGAGCTTTTCTCTTATCACTTATCACTCATCACTTATCACTCAGAGGATTTATGAGAGTTTTAATCGCTGACAAGTTCGAGCAATCTGGCCGCGATGGCCTTCAGGCTATCGGCTGCGAAGTATCTTATCAGCCCGACTTGAAAGACGAAGCGCTGGTCGAAGCTATAGGGAAGGAGCAGCCGGACGTTCTTGTCGTGCGTTCTACGAAAGTTACGGAAGCGATGCTGGATGCTGGCGCATTGAAGCTGGTCGTGCGCGCGGGCGCTGGCTACAACACGATTGACGTTGCGGCTGCGTCGCGTCGCGGGATTTACGTCTCGAACTGTCCCGGCAAAAATTCCATAGCGGTTGCGGAGCTTGCATTCGCATTGATTCTGGCGCTTGACCGCCGCATAGCTGACAACGTTATTGCGCTTCGTCGCGGCGAATGGAACAAGAAAGAGTTCTCCAAAGCGCGCGGGCTGTACGGTCGAACGCTTGGTTTGATTGGCGTAGGCCAGATCGGTCAGGAGATGATTCCGCGCGCTCGCGCTTTCGGCATGCCCGTCATCGCGTGGAGCAGAAGTTTGACGACTGAGAAAGCAGAGGCGCTTGGCATCGAACGGAAAGAGACGCCTCAGGATGTCGCACGCTCTTGTGACATCCTGAGCGTGCATCTCGCATTAAAACCCGAAACCCGAAACCTCATAGGCGCGGACGTTTTCAACTCCATGCGCGAGGGCGCTTACTTCGTCAACACTGCACGCGGCGAAGTCGTTGACCAACCGGCGCTTCAGCACGCGCTAAAGACGCGCAGTATACGCGCAGGGCTGGACGTTTACGCCAACGAGCCGACATCCGGCACGGGCGAATTCACAGATGAGATAGCGCGCGAAGCGAACCTTTACGGCACGCACCACATAGGCGCTTCCACAGACCAGGCGCAGGAAGCAATCGCAGCCGAGACCGTACGCATCGTTCAGAGCTTCAAAGAGACGGGCAAAGTCCCCAATGTTGTGAATCTAGCTCGCCAGACTCCGGCCACGCATCGCCTCGTCGTTCGCCACCGCGACCGCCCCGGCGTCCTAGCCACAGTGCTGGACGCCATCAAGGCCGCACACATCAACGTGCAGGAGATGGAGAACATAATTTTCGAGGGCGCAGAAGCAGCCGTTGCGCGAATTAATTTAGACAACGCGCCGCCAGGCGAGATGCTCGAAAGATTGCGCGCCGAGAATTCTGATATTATCGAGCTTAATCTGCTAGAGCTAAAAAGCTAATGAAAACAAATTTAATTACAGGCGCATCGAGCGGCATTGGCGAAGTCTTCGCGCGGAAACTCGCGGCGCGAAATGAAAATGTTCTGCTGGTGGCGCGTTCCGAAGACAAATTGAAAAAGTTGTGCGATGAGTTGAGCGAGAAGCACAATGTGGACGCGCAGTATGTAGCATTGGATTTGAGCGAGCGCGACGCAGGCGCGCGTTTGTTTGACGAAACCGTGCGGCGCAAGCTAGACGTTGAGATGCTTGTGAATAACGCTGGTTTTGGCTCGATGGGCGACTTTCTGAGTCAGGATTTAGAGCGCGAGCTGAACATGATTGATTTGAATGTTCGTGCGCTGGTTGATCTCACTTACCGGTTTTTAGGGCCTATGCGTGAGAGAAAATCCGGCGCGATAATCAACGTTGCTTCGACCGCAGGGTTTCAGCCAGTGCCTTTCATGGCGACTTACGCGGCGACAAAAGCTTTCGTCCTGAATTTTTCCATAGCGCTCTGGGAAGAGAGCCGCCCACATAAAGTTCAAGTGATGGCGCTCTGCCCCGGCGTGACCGATACAAACTTTTTCGAGGCCGCGCACATTGACCGCCCGCCGGGGCGCGCAGTGCAGACGCCCGAAGCGGTTGTCGAAACTGCGCTCTCTGCATTGAAGCGCGGAAAGAGCCACGTCGTATCGGGTTGGCCCAACTTCTTAATGGTTGAAGCCGAACGCCTGGTGCCCCGCTCAATCGTAGCTCGCGCGGCTGGCACGATGATGAGGAAAAATAGTAGTGATAAGTGATAAGTGATAAGTGATAAGAAGAAGAGCAAAAGCTTTTCACTAAAAACTGAACACCGAAAAGCTGCTCTTATCACTTATTACTTATCACTTCTTTACGGAGTAAAGACAAATGACTGAGAGAATCTTTAATTTCAGCGCGGGGCCTGCTGTGCTGCCCGTGCCGGTGCTGGAGCAGGCGCGGGAAGAGATGTTGAGTCTGCCGGGCGTAGGGATGAGCGTGATGGAGATAAGCCATCGCTCGAAGACTTTCGATGAGATCATTCATGGCGCTGAGAGCGGATTGCGCGAGTTAATGGGCTTGCCGGAAAACTATCGCGTGCTGTTCCTTCAGGGCGGCGCGAGCTTGCAGTTTTCGATGATACCGATGAATTTTCTGCCTGAAGGCGGAAGCGCAGATTATGTCGTGACGGGAAGCTGGGGCAAGAAGGCTGTGAAGGAGGCGAAGAAGCAGGGCAACGTGAGCAAGTCTGCGGACATGGCCGACGGTGGATACACGCGCGTTCCCACGCAGGAAGAGTTGAAGTTGGACGAACGCGCCGCTTACGTTCACATCACTACGAACGAAACGATTGAGGGCGTTGAGTGGAAGACTGAACCGGAAGTCGGAGACGTGCCGCTTTTTGCGGATGCTTCGTCGGACATCATGTCGCACCCTATCCTCGCTGAAAAGTACGCGCTCATCTACGCGGGCGCGCAGAAGAATCTTGGGCCGAGCGGCGTGACGCTGGTAATTATGCGCGACGATCTTCTGGCAAAGATTCCAGACGGCCTGCACACGATGCTTGATTACCGCACGCACGTAGAGAACGATTCGCTTTATAACACGCCGAACACGTGGGGCATCTACATACTGAATCTGGTCTGCAAGTGGGTGAAGGAGCAGGGCGGGCTTGAGGCCATTGGGAGCCGGAACGAAGAGAAAGCGAAGATGATTTACGACGCGATTGATGCGACCGAGTTTTATAGCGGCCACGCAGACCCGGACTCGCGCTCGATTATGAACGTAACGTTCCGGCTGCCTTCCGAAGAACTTGAGAAGAAATTTACGCAAGAAGCCACGGCTCAGGGCATGGACGGATTGAAAGGCCATCGCTCTGTGGGCGGCATACGCGCCTCAATCTATAATGCCTTTCCAGTGGAAGGCGTCGAAGCGCTGGTTGCGTTCATGAAAGAGTTTGAGAAGAAGAACGGATGATACGATTGCGGGTTGATAAGCAGGCTGAAGAGATAGGCTACTTGAGCGAAATTACAACTGAGTGTATGGGAAGTAAGATTCACCACCGAAGACACCGAAGAGCACAAAGATTACACAGAGACATTCAACTCTCTGTGCAATCTCAGTGAACTCTGTGCCTGCGGTGGTGAACTAACACTCCACACACTCAACTGAGATTTCGCTCTAATTCAATCTCTTCTTCAAATCAACAATCCGCATTCCGCAATTGAATAGTTTTTTCGCCACATGAAAAAATCAATCACGCTCTTTGTTCTATTGCCTATGATGGTGGCGCTGGTTTTCTCTCGATCTCAAACCGGCTCGCCTTCCGCTCAGTCACTCACGCTTGCTGCCGAACGCCATTTGCGCAACGTCAGGCAACTATCTTTCGGCGGACAGAATGCCGAAGCATATTTTAGCGGCGACGGTCGCCAGTTGATATTCCAATCTCAGCGAGACGGGCGCGAGTGCGATCAGATTTACACTATGAACACGGACGGCTCGCGTGTGCAGATGGTTTCTACGGGGACGGGACGCACCACCTGCTCCTATTTCTTCCCGCACAGGAAACGAATTCTTTATTCGTCAACTCACCTGGGTTCGACCGCATGCCCGCCGCGCCCGGATTATTCACACGGCTACGTGTGGCCCATCTATCCGTCTTACGACATTTTCACTGCGCGGCCTGACGGCTCGGATTTGAAGCGGCTGACGGCGACGCCCGGATACGATGCCGAGGCCACTATCTCTACGGACGGGCGCAGGATTGTTTTCACTTCTATGCGCGACGGCGACCTCGATGTTTACACTATGGACGCGGACGGGCGGCATGTGAAGAGGTTGACGACTGAATTGGGCTACGACGGCGGGCCGTTCTTTTCGGCTGACGGCAGGCAGATTGTTTATAGAGCCTATCATCCGAAGACGCCGGAAGAGATTGCGCGCTACAGGCAGAAGCTTACAGAGAATCTGATAGAGCCGACGGTGTTTGAAATCTGGGTGATGAATGCTGACGGGTCTAACAAAAGACAGGTGACGCACCTGAACGCGGCGAGCTTTGCGCCTTACTTCTTTCCTGATGGCCGACGCATCATCTTCGCCTCGAACCTGAACGATCCGGGCGGGCGCAATTTCGATCTATACATGGTCAACGTTGACGGCACAGGGTTAGAGCGCATCACGTACAACGATACTTTCGACGGCTTTCCTATGTTCTCGCCCGATGGTAAGAAATTGGCTTTCGCCTCGAACCGAAATGCCAGAGTGCGAGGCGAGACGAATGTTTTTATAGCGGACTGGGTGGAATAACAGTCTGGAGTCTGGAGTCTAAAGTCTGGAGTCAGGAGTCAAAAACAATTTGTCTTTGACCTCGGACTCCAGACTCCAGACTGCGCTTTCATTTGAGATTTGAGATATGAGACCTGAAATTAAGCGGCGAAAACTTCTGAGCCTTTCTCTCATCCTTATCTTCGCTCTTAGCGCTCTCGCGCAGCAAATCAGGGTGGCGCAGAGCACGCCGGACGCTGCGAGCGTCGAACGTCTGCGCTCGCACATCACCTATCTGGCTTCGGACGCGCTTGAAGGCAGAAGGACGGGTACGGAAGGCGCGAACAAGGCTGCGGACTACATCGCCAGAGAGTTCAAGCGCTATAAATTACTGCCCAGCGTTCTTGATGCAGAGCAAGGGCAAAATTATTATCAAAACTTTCCGTTTGTCGCAGGCGTTGAATTGGGAACAGGCAACTCTATGCTGTTCACGCCGTCTGCTGCCGCTTCCGATGCGGCGATGGGTGCTCGCGCCTCTTCACTTGATCTTCGTTTGCAGGAAGACTGGATGCCGCTAGGCTTTTCGCTTAACGGTCGTGTGGAGAATCTGCCTGCGATGTTCGCGGGCTACGGCATCACTGCGTCCGAGTTGAATTATGACGATTACGCCGGCGTCGATATGAACGGGAGAATTGCTATCGCGCTCGCGGACACGCCGGACGGTGATAATCCGCACGGGCAATTCGCGCGCTACGCAGACGTGCGCTGGAAGGCGATTGCTGCGCGAGAGCACGGCGCGCGTGCGCTCATAGTCATCGCAAGCGAGGAGAACTTCAGGGACGAGAGGCTGGCACATCTTACTTACGACAATAGCGCGGGCAATGCTGGCTTGCCCGTCGCGGTCATCTCGCGCCAGGCGGCGCAGAGAATTTTGACGGCGGGCGGTCTAGCGCCTCTAACGGATTTAGAAAAAGCGGCGCGCGAAAGAGCTTCGTCAACGAGTTCGACTGCAACGGGCAGCGCTACGCAGGCGCACAGGCCAATCACTTTGTCTCTTCAAAACATTACATTGACGATTGCGACCGACATAGCGCGGCGAGAAGTTCCTGCGATGAATGTCGTAGGGATACTGGAAGGCTCAGACCCGCAGTTAAAATCGGAGGCGATAGTAATCGGCGCGCACTACGATCATCTGGGACGCGGCGGGCAGGGAAGTCTTGCGCCGCGTGAGGGCGACATACATCACGGCGCTGACGACAACGCTTCGGGCGTTGCAGGGCTTCTTGAACTGGCGAGAATCTTCTCTGCTCAGAGAATAAAGATAAAGCGAACGCTGGTCTTCATAGCTTTCAGCGGCGAAGAAGAAGGACTTCTGGGGTCAAGCTTTTATGTGAATCATCCGGTCGTGCCGCTTGAGCGCACCATCGCCATGATAAATATGGATATGATCGGGCGGATGCGCGACAACAAGCTAATCATCGGCGGCGTTGGAACTGCGAAAGAGTGGCGCGAGTGGATTGAAGGGGCTAATACTGCTCAAGGCATTAACGTCACTGCCACAGCGACGCCTGAGTCCAGAGGCCAGCGCCAACCGACCAACGGCGTACCCATCGTAGTCAGCGCGAACGGGTCAACCATAGTTAGCCTGAACGGCAATTCGTTCGCGCTCACGCTCAACGAAGACGGATACGGGCCGAGCGATCATTCCTCTTTCTACGCGAAGAAGATTCCTGTGCTCTTCTTCTGGACTGGCAACCACGACGATTATCACAAGCCTTCCGACACTGTGGACAGAATCAATTTCACGGACGAAGCGCGCATAGTCTCTTTCGTGGCGAGCATCATCCGCTCTGTTGATGCGGGCCAGCAGCGGCCTACCTACACTGTCGCGCGCAGCGAATCAACGGGGCGCACGATGGGCTTCCGGGTTTATCTTGGAACGATTCCAAACTACTCGGATTCAAACGATGGGTTATTGCTGGACGGCGTGCGCGACGATTCGCCTGCGGCCAGAGCAGGATTGAAAGCCGGAGACAGGATTGTACGGCTTGCGGGGCGCGAGGTTCATAACGTTTACGATTACACCTACGCGCTCGGAGAGATGAAGGCCGGACAGGAATATGAGATGGAAATTGTGCGCGGCAGCGAACACCTCAAGCTGAAGATAATTCCCGCCGCGCGTAGACAGTAAAAGCCGTGAATAGTGAATCGTGAATCGTAAATAGAAAAAGCTAACTACGAAAGCTCTTAACCTCTATTCACGATTTACGATTCACTATTCACGGCCTTTAACTTACCAGCGAGGCTCTCGGTCGCCGCGATTGCCGCGATCATAGTCGCGCCCACCACCGCCACCGCCGCCATAGCCGCCGCCACGTCCACCGCCGCCGCCGCCGCGATCAACGCGGGGCTTGGCCTCGTTGACGGTCAGGTTACGCCCGCCGAGTTCTTTGCCGTTGAACTGCTCTATGGCAGCATTGGCCTCTTCCTGCGTCGCCATCTCTACGAAGCCGAAACCGCGCGAGCGGCCCGTCTCTCGATCCTCAATGATGTTTGCTGATTCGACCGTGCCCGCTTGCGCGAACAGGTCACGAAGTTCGTCGCCCGTCGTGCGAAACGACAGGTTGCCTACATAAAGTCTCGTAGCCATATCTCTATTCTTCCCTTTTCGAGGATGTTAAGGAAGCGCGGGCTTTTCTGAATAAATCGCCGCAATGGAAGGAAAGGGGAGACGCCAAGTAGACCTTCTCTGACGATAACGCGACGCGGCCCGTGTGCTCAATGAGCAGCTTCTAACAAGTTGACAAACTCTAGCCTAACTCTCTTCTTTCCGCGTCCCTTCGTCGCATAACTGTCGCGGGCATGCGCGACCACCCGGCGGCCACGCAAGAGCAAGCATCTGACAGAATCAAGTATGCAGCCATTTTGCATAAAGCGCAAGAGGCTGCACCGGGAACGCAGAGTCTATCCATTCTTAAATAAAGTAAAAGTTTAGAACTCACCACCGAAGGCACCGAAGAACACGGAGGAAGCACAGAGGTATTCAACTCTCTGTGTAATCTCTGTGTACTTCGGTGCCTTCGGTGGTGAAATACTTTTCTCATTTCACTCAAGAATGAATAGACCCTACTCCTGTACTGAAAATCGTTGCGCCGGATAGGTCGAGCGAGTATTTTATGATGGCGATTCGACTCTCCCCTATCAGTCCCTGCTTTTTTCCGGGGCTGCTATTCTTTGCGTAAAACTTTCAACTCACGGAGATGCGTCATGAATAAGCGCACGACAATCTCTATATTACTACTGCTCTCTTTCGTCATAACGGGTCTGGGCCAACAAGCGACGCAACCAACTCAAACGCGGACGCAGCAGAGCGCTTCTCCTTCTCCTACTCCTACACTGGCGCAAACGCGAGAGGATGTCGTACGCATCACTACGAATCTGGTGCAGGTGGATGTAACTGTTCTGGATCGCAGCGGCCAACCTGTTAACGATTTGACTGCGGATGATTTCGAGGTTACGGAGGACGGGCGGCCTCAGAAGGTAACGAACCTGAGCTTTGTCACGCCCGCGAGCGCCGAGCCTCTTCCGCGCCTGTCCGTTACGGCCTCTGCAAGACCGGCGCGTGGCGTTGTGCCTGCGCCTCCTCCTCCTCCCGTTTCATTGCGCCCCGAACAGGTGCGCCGCACGATCGCGCTCGTCGTTGACGACCTGGGGCTATCGTTTGAAAGCTCGCACTTCGTTCGTCAGGCTTTAAAGAAATTTGTTGACGAGCAGATGCAGCCGGGCGATCTGGTTGCGATAATTCGCACGGGCGCAGGCATGGGCGCGCTTCAGCAGTTCACAGGCGACAGGCGCTTGCTCTACGCTGCGATTGAGCGCGTGCGCTACAACCTGAACAGTCGGGGCTTCAGCGCGTTCGCTCCGATTGAAAGCTCCACGCAGATTGCTGGTCGGACAGTCGCCGGTTTGAGCGCCGCTAGAACTGGTGACGCTAATCCCGGTAACGAGCTTATCAACTCTCTACTGCATGTGACCACGCCGGGCGCGCAGGCCAACCAGTACCGCGATGACATCTTCTCCGTCGGCACGCTCGGCGCTTTGAATTTCATCATACGCGGGCTTCGTGATCTGCCCGGTCGCAAATCAATAATACTTTTCTCGGACGGCTTTCGCATGTACGACGAAGACCAGGGCACGAATCGAATCCTGGAGTCTCTGCACCGCCTTGTTGATCTTGCCAACAGGGCGTCGGTCGTCATCTACTCGGTTGACCCGCGCGGGCTTCAAACTCTCGGACTGACGGCTGTTGACGATCTTTCGGGGCCAATCGCGCCCGGCAGCCCTAATGCCGCCGCGAATTTCGGAGACCCTGCACAGGGGCAGTGGGTGATGAGCGCCGAGAGTAATCTTCAGAATCGGCGTAGAGATTTCTTTCAGACGCAGCAGGGATTGGGCTATTTAGCGCAGCAGACCGGAGGGTTTTTCGTCAGGAACTCGAATGACATCTCTGGAGCCGTTCGCCGCGTGCTCAACGATCAGAAGGGTTATTACCTTCTGGGCTATCGACCCGAAGAATCAACCGTTAACGATGCGGGACGGCGCAACAACTTTCATCACATACAGGTGAAGGTGAAGCGACCGGATTTGACTGTGAGAACGCGAACGGGCTTTTACGGATTCACGAATGAAGAAGCTGCGCGCGCCGTGCATAGAACCCCGACCGAACAACTCTACGCTGCGCTCACTTCGCCATTCGCTTCGGGCGACATACACGTTCGCATGTCTTCCGTCTTCGGCCACGATCCCGATCACGGCTCTTTCACGGAATCAATCCTTCACATTGATACGCACGACATCTCATTCACTAAGCAGCCTGATGGGACGCTCAAGGCTTCATTCCAGATATTGACCGTCACTTTCGGCGATAACGGCCAGATAGTTGACCAGTCCACACGCAGCTACTCGATTGCAGTGCAGGAGGCCAATCTTGAGCGGCTGCGCAATTCCGGCCTGATATATATCGTGACGCTGCCGATAAAGAAGCCGGGTGCATATCAACTGCGCATGGCTATACGCGACGCGACGAGCGAGCACGTAGGTTCTGCCAACCAGTTCGTAGAGATTCCAGACGTAAAGAAGAATCGCCTCACGCTCTCGGGCGTTCTGCTCGGCGGAAGCACACCGCGCGCCGTGACGAACGCAAGCGCAGCGCCCGCGCCATCAAGCGCGACAGCTTCAAACTCATCCTCAAGCGGCGCGGCCAACCCGGCGTCAAGCGCAGTCAACGCTACAGAGGGACAGGTTCAAGAAGACCACCCGTTGGCAATACAGGCTACGCGCCGGTTCCAGCACGGCATGACGCTCTCTTACGGCTACTATATCTACAACGCGCGCCTGAACTCCGCTCGCCAACCCGAACTGGAAACACAGATGCGCCTGTACCGCGACGGCCAACTCGTTTACACCGGAAAGATCAACGAGTTCGACGCAGCAGGCCAGACGAACATGCGACAGATAGCAGCGGGCGGCGCGCTGCGCCTCGGCACAGACCTGCAACCCGGCGAATACGTCCTGCAAGTCATAGTCATAGACAAACTCGCCAGCGGCGATGCTAGCATTGCAACTCAGTGGATGGACTTTGATCTGTTGGATTAAGTTATGAAGAAAGTCGAAGCTGAAACGGAAGAGGATGAGATACGCCCTCGATATGACTTGACTCAAACAGGACTAAACTTAGAGATGGTTAGCAGCGGCCAGTATTCTGTTTATCGTTAGTTCTGGAACTGCGCTGCCGCTCATCCTTTGGGCCATGCGATGAATGTTGTATGCTGCTCGCTCGCTGTAATTCAATTCAGGAGTTATTACACAATGATTTCGATAAATAACTCCTCGCGTCTTTGTTCTGTAGTGCCCGCACACTGCACTTGCCTTCTTTGTTGAAAGGAAACGGAAATGAGATCGAATATCCCCCTCTTACGTTGTCTGACGACACCGTTCGTCAATTCGCGCCTGATGAAACATCGCTTGCCTGCGCTTGTCCTGGCGCTGGCAATCGCCCTGTTGGTAGGAACAATCTCGGCATCGGCGGCTATTAGCTTCCTGCTGAAGTGGGGAAGCACGGGAACAGCCAACGGGCAGTTTCTTTCTCCCAACGGCATAGCGACGGACAACGCAGGTAATGTTTATGTTGCGGACTCTGGCAACAACCGCGTACAGGAGTTTGACTCCAGCGGTAATTTTATTTTGAAGTTCGGCATTCCCGGCGACGTGCCCGGCGGGTTCGTCACTACCAGCGGGATAGCTGTTGATTCATCTGGCAACTCGTACGTTACTGACTCGTTTACTAACAGAGTGTCGAAGTTTAATTCAAGCGGCACTTTTGTATTGACGTGGGGCGGACTGGGCGGCGGCGACGGCCAGTTCTTCACCGCCAGCGGCGTGGCCGTTGATTCGTCGGGCAACGTCTACGTCACAGATGCCAACTCAGGCCGCATACAGAAATTCACGTCCGCTGGCGTGTTCATCACAAAATGGGGAACGAGCGGCAGCGGAGACGGGCAGCTCAACGGGGCGCAAGGATTGGTTATAGATTCATCCAACAATGTCTATGTGGCTGACACGGGCAACAACCGGATTCAGAAGTTCACTTCGACCGGCACGTTCATCACCAAGTGGGGAACGAGCGGCAGCGCCGACGGAGAGTTCAGTTCGCCTTTTGGCGTGGGCGTGGACTCTTCAGGCAACGTCTATGTGTCAGACGGGGGCAATAACCGTATACAAAAATTCTCTTCAACGGGCACGTTTCTGGAGGCGTTCGGTAGTGCGGGCAGCGGCGACGGCCAGTTCTCCGGCAATCAAGATGTGGCCGGGGACTCTTCTGGAAATATTTACGTCGCGGACACAGGCAACGACCGTGTGCAGAAACTCGGCACTGCTGTCGCACCGCCGGTCGCCAACGCCGGGCCGGATCAGACTGTGGAGTGCACGGGCGCGACCACATCCGTTACGCTCGACGGCACAGGCTCTACGGGCGGCGGAACACTCACTTACACATGGAAAGAAGGCACGACGGTGCTAGGCACAGGTGCGACGCTCGTCGTCTCACTGCCTACAG
>DATHJK010000443.1:0-3498 GCA_035316225.1 Pyrinomonadaceae bacterium | reverse complement strand
GCGCGCTGCCAGCAGCACCATCTCCTGCAATTCGAGCACAGCTCGCGTGGCGAAGTTCATGCTTGATTAAGAAACGAAACTTGCAGCACACCTACCTGTTCGGCGCGAATTGGCCGGGAAGCGCGATTCAATTGCCCGAAGAACCGCAGACCTTGCTATCCGGCACAAAAGAATGATGGCTGATTTGAAGTGTGACAACAAAACAGATTTTTACGAGCGGCTTATGATGCTCAAAATCCCCTTGATGCGTCAAGCTAAATCAAGCTGAAGCAGTGCCAAATAGTCGGCTAATTTGAAAATATGAGGTCGAGAGGCACTGCCTCTTTATTTCAAATTATGATATTACCCGGCGCTAAAAGCTTTTCCGCCGCCCGGCTGTTTCTGTAGGTATTCCTTGAAAAGAGAACAGCCGGTCATGTCTAATGTTAACCGGCTGCTCCCATTTTTAAGTTGAAGTTGACTCAAATAGTCATGGCCTGCGAAGAAGTCTGCCCGGTCGCTCTCGTGCTGGAAGAGCGTTCTGCTGCTGGCCTGTGTTCGTGTTTCCCTGAACCTGCCCGCCCTGCCTGCGCTCCAATCTTTCGCGCCGTAGCTGCTGGGCGGGGCGCATGCCTTCCATTCGTCTTTCCTCGCGCCTTACCTGTTGCGCGCGCTGGCGTATCATGCGGAAGGTGATTATCTGTTCCGGCGTGAGCACGCGGCGTATGCGAAGCTCTGTCGTTGCGCGCAAGCGTGCAGCGTCCGCTTGTGCTACAGCCAGTTCTCTTGTGCGCTGCTCAACGAGGGTTTCATCCACATTATCCCGGTAAATAGCCTCGTCAAGCGCGCGCTGAGCTTCACGCAATCGCTCTCCCGCGAGCCTGCGCTCATCCCGGCTCTGTTGCTGAATAGAGCGAATCCGCTCCACCTGCTCAGGCGTGAGATTCAACTGCCTGAGCAGGTCACCGTCCTGCTGCTGTTGTTGTGCGGGAAGCTGTACCGGCTCGCCCTGCTGCACGACACCGCCCTGCGCCATAGTAGAAACTGCTGAAGTCGTTAACAGAAGGAGCGCCGGGACAATGCTCTTAAATAAATTGTTTATAAAATCTTTCATACCAAACTACCTCTTACCTAAAGTAGTTCCAATAAAAACAGTTCTTCATGCTTCTTTGCAAAGAAGCATGAAGTTTTCGCATCAGTTAGACCCGCTCGTGTCCCTGAGCAGATCGGAGAGACGCGGCAACCGCTCTTCGTCATTTGATGCTGTCAGCTGATTGCCCTGTACGATCTCATTAAATTCCTGCGGCGTGAGCGGGCGCGCAGACCTCTTCTTGCTTACGGCAACGTAAACTTGCTTCTGAGCGCTGGCGCGAATAATGCGGCTTTCACGATTAGCCGGACTGTTTGGCGCTGTGCTGGCGATATTCTGATTCTGGGCTTCAGCCGTTCCAGCTTGATTCGCGCTTGCGGCTTCGCGCTCTTCCCTGAGAGCGTTTGCAATCATCTCGTCAACCTGTTTCTGCGTGTATCCGGGCTGAACTGTAGTTGGAGCGGAAGCGCTCTGCGACTGCGGCCTTGAAAAATGGGTCACGGCGGCAACCATCAAAGCTATGAAAGCAATCGCCGCCAAAGCGGTTGCGGCCTGCATCCACGCGGGCGAAAGCGAGAAGAACTCGCGCAGCGCCGCCAGAGCAGAGCGACGACGAGCGTGCGACAGAGTGGCGAAGGCAGAGGAAGCGTTCGCGGTTTCAGCCTCGAACGCACCAAGCACTTGCTGTCGCCACTGGCCTACAGATTCGCGCACGCCTGCGAAAGCGGAAAGCTCCGAGCGGCACGAAGCGCATTCATTAAGATGGCTCTTGAAAGCAAGCGTTTCGCGCTCGCTTGATTCGCCGTACAAAAAGGCGATTAAATCATCACGACGAGCGCACCCGTTAGCGGGCGAGTGTTCCATAATCTTCTGTTCCCATCTCTCTTTCATTTTTACGCGACCTCCGCGCCGTAATTATCCAGTCTCATTCTCAACTGTTTCAGCGCCGTGTAAAGCCTGCTCTTTACTGTGCTCAGCGGCAAGTCGAGCGATTGGGCTATCTCCTGAAACGTTAGCTCCTCAAACTCTTTCATCAGTATCACCTGTCGCAACTCGTGCGGCAGAGCGTTCACGGCGCGCCTGACTACCTCGGTCCTCTCACGGCTTTCCGCCGTCATGTCGGGCGATTCTGCGGCTGCCGTGAAAAGCGATGACCCGTCTTCAGTCGCACCGTCGTAATCCGTCTCGTCTTCCAGCGCCGTCTCCGAACGAACCCTTGCGCGTCGCTGGCGCGTGATGCACTGGTTGACGGCAATGCGGTGAAGCCATGAAGAGACTTTGGCCTCGCCACGAAAATTTCGCAGGCCGCGGAAGGCCGCCAGAAACGTCTCCTGTGTGGCGTCACGCGCCTCTTCTTCACGACCAAGCATTCCGTAGGCAAGCGAGTAGATGCGACGCTCCCAGCGACGCACAATCTCGCCGAAAGCTTCCGCATCGCCAGCTAGAGCCTGCTCTACGATCTGCTCGTCGCTCGTGGCCGTGTCCATCCTCTCCTGGTATCGTTTGAGGCTAAAGGGGGCGAGCGCTTGAATCCCTGCCAGCCTTCTTCCGCAAAAGAGTTTCATCAAGAGCGCAATGAAAACAACCCTTCGCGCTCAAACATTTAGACGCCTGTTGAGGATATTAGGTCTATAAAACTATCACAAGCTTCTGACCATAGCCCTGCCCAATTAAATTCAAGTATGAGTTTAAGAGCAATCCCGGAAATTTTCGAATAATTCGCTAAACGAAGAAAGGTTCAAATTCCATTTGGTAGTGGCTTTACTCCTTTTATTTCTGTAGTTAAAAATGGCTAAACTCGTTGACAGGCCAGAGTCCGGGAACGTAAGATAAGTCGTAGGCCCAGCAGCGTGTGCCGGGCCGCTCATGCTTTCAGTTATGCATACCGATCAAGCCCCTGCTGGTTAGCTCAGACTTGATAGCACGCCTCTTCTCCAAAAATATGCTCGAAAAATTCAAGCGCGTAAGATTGCTTTACATAGTGCTTGGGGTGCTTCTGCTCGTAGGGCTGTTGCCGTTGGCTTTTGTGGGCGGAATGCTTTCAGAGCGGAGCGGCGAAGAGTTGCGGTCAGTCGAAGGAAGATACCAGGCGCAGCTTGTGCAGGACAAAGCGCGCCAGATTGAGCTTTACGCGCAGAGATACAGAGACGTTGTTACGGGACTGGCGCGTGCATTCGAGCTGGCAGGAGGCGTGCGCCTTTTGAACGAGACCGGTTCGGACGCAAGGCTTCAGAAGATGTTGCAGGAAGACCCGAATCTAATAGCCCTGACGATACTGCCCGTGCAGGGTGAGCCTCACACGGCGTTTCAACCTGACGTAATCAAGCGTTTGGAAGTGGACGAGCGCGTCGGAGAAGTTCTCTCGCGCATGAGCGGAAACGGTCTTGTTGTGAGCCGACCGAAGCTGATTCGCTCAGGCCAGGAGATGG
>DATHJK010000442.1:0-4486 GCA_035316225.1 Pyrinomonadaceae bacterium | reverse complement strand
ACTTCGTGTCTGCGGTTGAGCAGATCCGCAAGCTCTATGTTCTTCGTGTACTCTGCCCGGCGCAGATTCACCGTGCCGCTGATTAGCTGCTCGCGCTTAGAGCCGCTGATAACAAGGTCTGCATCGGCGGTCGAGCGAAAGTCTTCAGGAAAAGGAACAATCACATCGTCGCCGTGAACTACGAAGCGGAAGCGAGAAAGCGTGAAGCCTTCAAGCAGCGCGCCGCCCGAAGCAATTATGCGACCGCCGCCCAGCGTGCCTGACAGCGATTCAATCTGCGCCTGATTCTGGTTGAATCTCACGTTGCCTTTAATGTTCGCAACCGTAAGCCGCTCGTTGCCAACCAATGCCGATACGGAAGCGCCTTCAACCGAAGCCGTGCCGCTAAAGCGCGGCTCTTCGTAGCTGCCCATCACACGAATCGCAACCACAGCAGCGCCCGCCGAGAAAACGTCTGGCGAGATTCCATTCAGCACGCGCAGATTCAAATTGCCGTCAATCGAAAGATTCTGGCGACCGCCCGGCCCCAGTGCGGCAGTCCCGCCGAAAACCACGTCCGTTCCCGGCCCACGAAATTGCGTCTTCTCGAAAAAGATTTCGTTCGACTGAAATTGAACGAGTAGAGGTGAGACAGCAGTTAATTGCACGTCCTCTATCTGAATCGTCAAATCGGAAATTTCCGCGCGACCGCGTAAACCTGACAGACCCAAGACCTGCTCGCCCTGCTCGTTCTCGGCATAGAGCGGGCCGGTCGCCTGGAGCGTGCCGGTGGCGCGGCCTGTCAATCTAACAGTAGATTCAGGCAGGAGCGCAGCAAAGAGCGGCTGAAGATTTGCGGCAGAGAGCGTCGTCTTAATAGTTGTCGGCAGCGTTCTATCCGTCAGGTTAACTTCAGCCGTGACCACCTGCGCATTCCCCAAGAGTCCTGTTGTAAAAGTCACGTTCAGCCGCCCGTTCTCCGTGCGGCCTACCAGCGAAAGCTCTCCAGCCGGGCGACCGTTGACGGCAACCTCGTGCCCTGTGCCGGTGAAGTTGATTTGAAAATTGGAGAAATCGTTCTCGCTGAAATTGCCTGTGGCATGTGCCTCTATGTCCGCAGTCCCGCTCAACTGCGGCACACCTACAACGCGCTTGCCCGTCAATGATTCCAGCAGCGCCAGATTGATTCCAGTGCCGTGCGCCTGAATGTCGAAAGCCTGATTGCTTGTGTCGTAAGTTCCGTTCGCAAGCAGATGCCCGGCGTTGAATTGAGCATCAACGGTTTCAAGATTAATCTTCGGCCCGTTGAAAGTCGCGCGAGCAAGGATTGACTGGAATGGCTCGCCCTTGAGATGCCCCGGCCCGAATCGCAGGTCTGCGCTCCCCTGCATCGCATTGGGAATGCCCGTCGCATTTATCTGGCCTGAGACATCAGACCGAAAATCCAAAGATGAATAAGTGGGCGTTCTAATGGGGCCGAAATTATCAGTCTTGTTTCTAAAAGCATCCAGCGCAACGAGCAGGTTCCCGCCGTTGGCACGATCAAGTGTAGCCGTAAGCGCAATGTTATTCTTGCCAGCGAGCGGAGCGTCTAAAGTGAACTTGATTCCGCCGCCGTCTCGCTCGGACAATTGCCCGTCCGTGATGCGGAACATATCGGGCGTGCTGTTCATAGTGGCTGTCAATGAGCCAAAGTCGTGACCATTTATCCCAAGCGAATCAAGCTCTACGTGACCGTCAACGCTCGGCTTCGCAAGATTGCCGCGCAAGTTGCCGTTGAAAGCGAGATGCCCGCCGAGTTCTATACCGTAAGCATCAAGCTGGTCGCCAACGTCCGTCAGCAAACCTGACGTGACGATGATATTTCGTAGCTCTGAAGCGTCAGACGAATTCAGTTTGACTTGAAGATTCGATTGATCGCTCATGAACGAGAACTGACCCGTCGCAGTCAATTCGCTCGAAGCGGTTTTCAGGTTCGCCTGATCTATCTCGAAAAGCCCGCGCGTGGCGCGAAGCGCGACCGTCCCGTTCAGAGGCGTGCGCCCGCTCGCGTCGTCTCCTGTCTCCGCATTGAAATCCGCGCGCACCGTTCCGGTAGCTGCCTGCAAATCTGTTCCGGGGAAAGATAGATTGACGTTGCCTGTAGTCTTGCCCGCTATGGGGACAATGCGCCCGGAGAGTGAAAGAAGCTTGCCTATGTCCAGGTCGCTGAAGCTCGCCGCCACCTGCGACGATCCACCGCGCTGAGTGCTTACGGTCGCGTTGCCGGCTGCGTGTCCGCCCATCACAT
Organism: Pyrinomonadaceae bacterium; assembly: GCA_035316225.1. Taxonomy (GTDB): domain Bacteria; phylum Acidobacteriota; class Blastocatellia; order Pyrinomonadales; family Pyrinomonadaceae; genus 3-1-20CM-3-53-8. The sequence goes on along the minus strand of DATHJK010000442.1, from coordinate 2,217 downwards.
CAGCCGTGAAATTCTGCAACTGAATCTGATTGTTCGTGGCGACCACAGCAGAGCGCGCCGCGCCTAAATTCACCTGTCCCAAAACACCACCGCCCAAACTCAAATCGGCGCTCGCGCGGTATCGACCCGAAGGCTCTACGACGAAGACTGGATGCGCGAGTCGCACATCTTCAACCTGTCCGCCCGCGAAGTCCTGCGTCTTCGCAACTGTGATCGTGCCAGCGTTGATGTCGCCGCTTGAGCCTTCAACGCGCCCGTTCAGGATTGCGAGTCGCACGCCAGCGATGTTCAGGCTGCCGGTCTGCGCGCCCGAAGCCGCCACGCTTCCCACGCGCAATGAATCAACTGTCACGTTGGTTGCGCCGCCTTCGCGGCTGGTGAAATCAATTCCGTTGGCAGTGAGGCCGTTCACGCGAGCGCCGGAAGCCGTGATCGTTCCGGCCTGCGCGCTCGCAGCCGACCCCGTAGTGACTCCGTTTTCAGAACGCGCGCGAACATCCGCGACCTGCACGCCGCCAACACTCGCGCCTGCGGAGTTCACCTGCCCTGCGACGCCGCGCCCTGCGGAAACAATCAAAGCCTGATCGCGCATCTCCGCAGCGACATCATTCAGTATCAATCCGGCGATGCTGGTAGCACCGTAACGCGCAGACATGCTGCGTAACTCGCCAAGCCAGCGAAAGTCCGTCCCCGTGCCCATCACGTGCCCCGCCATCTGTAGCGCGTTCAACTGAAAATCGCCTGCGGTCAAAAGCTGTGCGACCGCACGCCCGTTCATGTCGTAACTCTTCCCCTGCCCGGTCCCGCTCGCCGTCAGGTTCAGCGCCTGCAACCGGACGCCATCTGCGGCCAGAGCGTCGGAAGTTATCTGCCCGTCAACGCTGTAGCGGTCGCCTTCACCGGAAACTTTTCCGGCGAACTGCCCAACACCGCGCATTGTCGTACTCGCATGAAGCACATCTGAAAGCTGCGTGAGGTCAACCTTCGCACTGGCCTGCATGTTATAAGTCAGGTTGCGCCAATCGTCCATTACGCCCGTCATGTGCGCTTCCGCGAGCGGCGAGCGCAAAGTCAGGTCTTGAATCTCCGCGCGAGTCTGGTTGATGCGCCCTCTGGCATCCAGGCTGATGTCGTTTACAGGGCGACCGTCGTAAACGAAGGACGAGTTTGAAGCGGAAAGCGTGACTGTATTCATCCAGCTATCGGCGGGAGCGTTCGGATTATCCGGCTGCACAGTCGCATGTATGTTACGCGCCTCGCCAGAAATGGAATGCTGCTGGTCGCCGTAGTGAATGACTGCGTTGTTTATCTGAACCTGCGCGGTGGAATAAGAGAAGAGTATGCTCTTGTTCGGCTCCGGCGGCGGAAGATGAAGATTACTGAAATTCGAGCGTCCCTGCTCGTCAAACTGAACCCACGCCTCAAGGCCGTCAATCGTGAGCGATTCGAGGTTGACATTTCTTCTAAGGTTGAGCGCGTAGAGGTCTGTCACGCGCACGGTCGCCAATATCCGATCAATCTTCCCAAGATGCTCGCCCGTCTGCATGTCCGTTAATTCAACGTCACGCAACTCTACGGTGCGCGGGCTAATGGCCGTGTGGAACTCGCGTATCTCAGCGCGTATGCCGTAAGTGGCGAATGTGTTTTTGATCTGGTTGGCTATGTACCGGTCAACGTAGCCCAGACGGTAGGTCAGTACGCCAATCAATATGAGGGCGACCACGCCGACGGCAATCGCAATCGTGGCGATGAAGGCATTGCGGCGCGTGAGCCAGCGGCGGCGCTCTCCTTGCGGCGTGCGCGGATCGCTCCGGTCCGCATCGCGCTCGGCTGCGCGCTCGGCAGCAGGAGGCAGAGGTTTATCCGTCTCCGACTCAAGGGCTTTACGAACCTCTTTTTTCTCGTCCCCCGGTGGCTGCGGAGCCGAAGCGTCGTCGCGTTGATCAGAAGGCATAAGACGTGCGCTAAAGGCCGCGCCCGAAAAGGAAGCGGCCAACTCCAAAATCAATGTGATTGGGAGAGCAGAAGCAGGTTACATGCTTAAGGTTTCAAGTTTCAAGTTTCAAGTCAGAAAAGGCATTCCAACTTGAGACATGAGACTTCAAAACTCATTTATTTGTTGAGCGCTTTTTTCGTCGTCGCGCCACTTAGGGAATCGTCGCGGGCGGGGGAACCCAGCGGAACGCTTCCTGCGATTTCAAGATCGAACCCTTCCAG
>DATHJK010000441.1:0-3410 GCA_035316225.1 Pyrinomonadaceae bacterium | reverse complement strand
CATCGCTTCGAGTGCGAGGCACGCGGCTGCGGTCTCGGCTGCTTTAATAGTGTACCCTTCGGCGCACACACTGCCGCCGTCCCAACTGACTTCTACATGAAACGTGCGGCGGTGCGGCGGGCCTGTGGTCTCTATAACGTTGTAATGCGGCCCCGTGCGGCGCGCGGCCTGAAGCGTCTCCTGAAGCATGGTCTTGTAATCGGCAGCGGCGGCGGCTTCCGGGTCGGTGCCCTCAAGCTCTTCGCCCAACGCGCGAATCACGAAAGCTTCGGCGGATTCCAATCCACCATCCAGAAAAACGGCTGCTATGACTGCCTCCATCGCGTCGGCCAGGATGGCGCGCTTCGAGCGCCCGCCGCTCTTCTCTTCGCCGCGCCCCACGCGCAAAAATTCACCCAGCCGCAAACGCTTCGCAGCCCTGGCTAGCGCAGGAGTGCTTACCAGCCGGTGCTTCATTCTCGAAAGCTCGCCTTCGGTCACATGCGGGTAGGAGCGAAAGAGGTAATCTGCGATTATGAGACCAAGCACGCTATCGCCTACGAACTCGAAAGCCTCGTTGTGAAGGCGGCGCGCGTCCGATTCTGCGCCGGGCGCAACCTGCTCGTGCGCCCACGAGCGATGCGTAAGCGCGCGTTCGAGCAGCGCACGATCATGGAAGCTGTACTCCAGACTCGCTTCCAGACCGTCCGGGTTTGTGCCGTTAGACTCTTCTTTATTCACTCTGACCGCAGATTGTAACAAAAAAGGCGTGCGCGAAGCTGGAAAACTTCGCGCACGCCTTTTTCCCCTGAGAGTGAGAACCGATTATCTCCTTGGGCGACGATTGCCGGTAGCGGTTCTGGCCGTATTGCTGTTGGTCGTGCTGGATGCGCTGTTGCTGCTGGTTGCCGGTGGCCTGCTGGTGTTCGAGTTAGTATTCGTGCTCGGCGGCGTCGTGTTGGTGTTCGTCGTCCGGTTAGCCGGAGTCGTCCCTGCCGGAGCGGTCGTCGAAGGCGGATTGCCTGTTGTCGCAGGCGTCGTCCCGCCCGTTGTCGTAGTACCTGTCGCAGGCGTCGTCGCGTCCGCAGGCAGCGTGGTAAGCGGCGTGTAAGCTGCCGGAAGCGGCTTCGCCTGTATGCCTGCGATCAGGTCTGTGAGACCCGCGTCCGAATCGTTGTGCGCGTACTTGTAGTAGCCCGTCACGGTCTGAAGCCACTTTGTTTTGGCAGTCGCGTACTTCGGGTTCGTGCCCGCCAGATTGATCGCTCGTGCGTAAGCATCAATGATTCTATCAATCACTTCGTTCAAGTTAGCCTTGGCGAGTCTGCCTTCCGGCGTCTGCTCGTCCGCGACCGTCTTGAACTTGTTCTGATAGTCCTGAGCCATGCGCGTGTAGTAAGCGTTCTCGTAGGCGTTGGCAAGCAGGTAGAAGGTCTGCGGCTCAGTCTTCTGGAAACCGCCGTGCTTGGTAGCTTCTATAAAGAAGTTGATGGCTTCCGTGGGCGCATTCTTGAACTTGAAGATACCCATAGCGTAGTTGAGCCAGCCCAGTGTCTCGTCTTTCGCTTTGGCGTCAATTGGCGTGTTCGGTATGAAAGTCGCGCCCTGATTGATCATGTCAATCGTGCGCTGAGCGTAACCGGCGGCCTCTGCGTTTGAAGCGTCGCTGCCCTGTCCGGTGGTTGTCATGTTAAGGCCCGCCCATGCGGCATCTCTTAACACCACCAGATTGTTCGGGTCTTCGGCTAGAATCTGCTTGGCGAGCGTGAAAGCATCCGCGAACTTGTTGGCGGTGATGTTCTGCTCAAGCGTCTGTATACGCATGGCAGCTTCATACTTGGTAACCCACTTCTTGATATAGGCTACGTACTGGTCATTGTCCGTGCCGTACTTGGTCAGATACTCTCTGCCCGCATCGTATGCGACCTGCGGATTGGTGTTCCTATTATCGGTGAACTTCTTGTAAAGGTCGGCCTTCGCCTGATCCTGCTGTTCCTGTGTTGCCGTATCGCCATCGGCCATGAAGTTTATCGCTGCAAGCACAGGTAGCGAGAAGGTAGCGACGAGCGCGGCGAAGACTAATGATCTAATCAACGTTTTCATCGGTAGCATTTCCTCCAAGCGGTATCGGTTCTCTCTTAATCCTCAAAAATTCTTCACAGGGGTTGTCCGGTAAGCGGGCTTAATCAAAAGCGTCGCGGTCATTCAGATGCCAAATCGTGCATGCAAGTTGCCGTCAACAGTGGTGTCCCGGAGGACATCGGCACCTGCTGCTTCCAGTAGAAGCCTTTTCCTTCGCGGCGCGGGGAGTTCGGGAATAAACCGGATGACGCGAGGCGCAATAATCCTGCAATATACGCTCTCATGTCAAGACAAAAGAGAAAAGTAAAAAGGCAAAAGTAAGGGAAGATAATAACACCCTTCGCCCTGCTTTTGCCTTTAACCTTTCTACTTTTCTCTTCTTTTACGGTTGCGTCGGCTGAACCCTGCGCGGGCGGCTCTCCTGCTGCGGAGTCGGAGCCGGGATGACCGTAGAGCGCTGCGGATTGGCTGGAGCCGGAGCGGGTCTTGATTGCACCGGCATCAATACTCTCTGAACCGTGCCGCCCTGATTGCGTTGCGTTGCGTTCGGAGCTTGCGCGCCCGTAGTCGTGCCCGTAGCGGTTGTCGTAGCGGCGTCGCCGTTCACATCCTCTTCGTCGCCCTGCTCCTCGTCGCTCACGGCAGCGGCAGCCCTTCCGCTGATTCTGGGATGAGGCACAGGCGTGTTGGCAACGGGCATGTTCACAGGAGTGCCGAAGCGTCCGCTCAATGCGCGATAGATTTTCCCGGCGATGCCTGCGGCAACTCGTCCACGCTCGCTGCTGCCGCGCGTGATTACCACGACGGCAAGCTGCGGATTGCTCACTGGCGCGAACGAAGTGAAGAGGCCGAGCCAGCTACCCTGACCTATGCATGTTCCGGTCTTTCCGGCGATGGTCTGGCGCGCGTCATAAGCGAGTCGCGCCGTGCCGTAGTTCACAGCCCCTATCATCCCCGGAACCATGCGGCGCAGTATGTCTTCAGAAACTTTTACTTTTCGTCGCGTCTGCTTCCGAAATTGAATGTCTTCTTGCGGCGTGCGCGGCAGGTGCGGAACAAGAAGCTCGCCTCCATTGGCAATTGCCGAAACGAGCGAAGCCAGTTGAATCGGCGTCACCTCTATATCGTCGCCGTGCGAGCACATGTGGTTGACGGCGTAGCCCGTCTTGAAAACGGGAAGCCTTCCGGGATACTCGTTCGCGTAGTTGATGCCCGTTCTCTCTCCCAGACCAAGCTCGCGCGCAGTCTGCATCATGTGCTCGAATCCAACGCGACCGCCTACGGACTGGAAGTAGCCGTTATTTGAATAGGCCAGAGAATCCGTCAGATCGATGTTAGCATTCCCGTCC
>DATHJK010000440.1:0-7573 GCA_035316225.1 Pyrinomonadaceae bacterium | reverse complement strand
GCATCCTGCTCGCTCATTCGCTCCTCTCCGCGCCGTACCAACCGCCGCGCACGAAAGGAAGCTCTGCAACGTGCGCCGCGTGCTCTGTCTCTTCGCTTAAAATTTTCACCTCGGTTCCCGGCCCGAGGTAATCGTATTTGACAAGCCCGAGCGCAATTGTCTTTTGAAGAAGAGGCGAGAAGGCGGCGGAAGTGATGCGGCCAATCTCTCTCGCTTCCGAGTTGCGTATCTTATCGCCGCGCTGAGTTGCGCCGTCAACCATTAGCCCCGCGAGCCGCTTCGCAACATGGCCGCGCCAGTGTATCCGGGCGATTATCTCCTGGCCCACGTAGCAGCCTTTCGTAAAACTGACTGCATCGTCACGCCCAATTTCCAACACTACGTTGGTCTCGTCCATGTCAGCGCCGTAGCGCGGCTCGCCCGCCTCAATGCGTAAAATCTCAAGAGCATCGAAGCCTACGGGGCGAGCGCCGCGAGCATTCAGATTCTCCCAGAGCGAAACCGCACCGGCGGAATTTACAAACAGGTCAAACCCATCTTCAGCCGTGTGCGTAGCGCGAATCACAGTCACTTCCCTTTCATTCCAGTTCGCCGTGAAGACTCGCTCGCGCTCGACGTTTGCGGCCTCCTGGCCCAACACCGCGCCTATGATCTCTACAGAGCGAGCGCCTTGAACTGAAATCACTGCGGTTTCATCCGACAGGTCTGAAACGTGGAAGTCGCCCGCGAGCGTGAAGCGTTCGAGCGCTTTCAGGACTTTCCCGCGCGTAGCCGCCTCGGTGTCGAAAAGAAAACGCCCATCACGACGAAGCACACGCGCGAATGCGATTAGACGCCCCTGCACAGTAGGAAAAGCTGCGTTCATCCACGCGCCGTCTTTCAATGTCTTAACATCATTCGTAATCAGGCCGTTCAAAAACTGCTCGGCCTCTGCGCCCGTGACCTCGATCTGCCCGCGCCCCGAAAGGTCAATCACACCAGCACCGTCGCTCGCGCGCACAGATTCATACTCGGCAATCACGTCACCGTAGCTCGCCGGTAAAACGCGCCCGTCCCTCTCTTCAAATTGCGCGCCCGCGCTTCTGTGCGCTTCTTCGAGCAACGATGCGCTCACCTCATCTTCTCGTATAGCTTCACTCATGCTTCCTATTTTTTCCGTTCTCACATTCTGAGAGCACGCGCTATTGCTTTGTAATCGCGCAACTGCTCACGCTCGCGGCGATGCGATGCGAGCACCTGCGGGCTTGGATGATAAAGCGGCACCAGAACGCGCCCGTCCCATTCGTAAATTTTCCCTGCTGCATTTTTCAGAGTAAGGTCATGATACTGAATGCGTCTGAGCGCATCAAGCGACACTGCGCCGAGCGTGACTATGACGCGCGGGCTGATAACCTCAATTTGTCTGCGCAGGAAACCGGAGCAGTTGGCAATTTCTGCGAGCGTGGGCTTGCGATTCGCGCCCGAATCTTTCCGAGGATTGCAGAGCACTGCATTCGTGATGAAAATGTCGCTTCTCGAAAGATTGATCGAAGCTAAAAATCTCTGGAAATTCTGTCCAGACTGGTCGCCGGAAAATGGCACACGAGTTCTGTCGCCGCCCTGCCTTCCCGGCGCTTCGCCTATGAACATCACGCTCGCGCCCACTCTCCCGTTCAACTCGCTCAGCACGGCTCTTCGCTCGCACATCGCAGGACAAAGGCTGCACTCGGCGGCCTCGACAGCAAGCGCTCGAAACAGTTTGCTCTGATTATTCATAAGAACAGTCAGGAGTCTGGAGTCTGGAGTCCGAGGTCAAAAATAGTTTTTAACTTTTGACTTCAGACTCCGAGACTTATTTCACTAACATGTAATACTCTCTTCTTACATTCGCAAAGTGAAGTCTACATCATGGGCGGGAAATTTTGGACGAGCAACGATTCAAGAGGGAAAGGAATTTTCGAGAGATGGCTACGAAATCCAGGGCGGGAAGTGCCGATTCAAAAGAGCATGGCAAGCGGGAGCTTCAACTCCAGATGGAGGAGGCGCGAGAATCGCTCACTCATACGGTCGAGGCGATTAAGGATACGGTGTCGGATCAATACGAGGCCGTGAAGGAGACGGTCTCTGACGTGCTGGACTGGCGCGAGCAGTTTGCGAAAAACCCTATTGTGTGGGGCGTGGGCGCTGTCGCTTTCGGCCTCGTCGTCGGCTACAGCATAGCCGTCGCGCGCAACAGCACGCGCCCCACAGGGCGTCGTCGCTCCGAAGCGCAATCAACAATGGATCACCTCTTCGACGAATTGGCCGTCGTCGGCGAAACGTTCATGCTGCCGATGGTGATGGGAAAGATAAAAGAGACTTTCGGCGTTGACCTGTCACATCTGCTTGAAAGACGCGCTGAAGAGCAGAAGCGTCCGGCGAGAAAAGGCACACGCAAAAAAGTTTCTACAAAGAAAAGGGCTGGCAAGAAGCGCAGCGCGAAGAAGCAATGACGCTAGAATGATGAAAGCGAAATAAAGAAGAACAGAGGGCAAGTCCGCCGTCAACACAATCTGTTATGAGAAATCCCATTCGCGTGCTCAGAGAGTAGTAGGCTAAATTGAAAATATGAGGAAGGTTAAGCACTGGCTCTTATTCTCTAGCTATCACACAACTGCTTGCTCTGCTTCCTTCAGTCTTTCGCGGGCTTCGTGATATTTTGAAGCCCGTTATTGACGAGATGACCGTAAGAGCGCGAGAAGATGACTCCTCATAGGTCGCGCCGGAGAGGACAATTGTAGAAATTTTATGCAGGACGTTAGCGGTACGCCTTTAGATGCCGGGGCAGAAGACGAGATAAAGGCAATAAAAGCGGGTTCGATTCCGCGCCCCATCTGGATGACCGAATCCTTCGCGCGCGTGGTCTATCTTTTAATCGGCGTGGTAGCCATCGGCCTTGTAATCAGAAGCATACAGTTCTCGACGCAGGGTATCTGCTGCGGCGATTTCGATGGTTACTACCACATACGCTGGAGCCGCCTTCTGTGGGAGAACATGCGCGCAGGCCATTTCCCGCCGCGATTTGAGTGGCTGCCGCTGACCACGCTCAACCCGCAGGACTATGTTGACCATCACCTCTTATTTCACATTCTGCAAATTCCCTTCACGTGGTTCGGCGATATGAGATTGGGCGCGAAAATCGCCGCCACTCTGTTCGCAAGCCTCGCGCTTCTTTCCTGCTACTGGCTTATCATTCGCTATCGCATACGCTATCCAATAGCCTGGCTCGCCGCGCTCCTGGCTTCGAGCGCGCCGTTTCTCTACCGGCTCAACATGGCTAAGGCTCCGCCGGTTTCGATCATCTTCATGGTGATAGGAATCTACCTGCTGTTCGAGCGAAAGTACGTGTGGCTGTTGCCGCTCACGTTCCTATACGTCTGGACTTACAGCCTGTTTATCTCGCTCTGCGGCGCTACGCTCATCTGGGCTGCGGTCGTCTGGTGGAGCGAAAGAAAGTTGGAATGGCGTCCCCTTTTATGGATGGGGATTGGCACGGCAGCGGGCTTCATCGTCAACCCTTACTTCCCGAAAAACGTGGGCCTCTTCATCGAACACTTTCTGATGAAAGCGAAGGCCGGGGACTTCGCCGTCAGCGTAGGCTCTGAGTGGTATCCTTACGATAGCTGGTTCTTTCTGGGAAGCTGTTTCGTCGCGTTCGCAGCGATGCTTGCGGGATACATAGCATTCGACTGGACTGATAAGAAGCGCAGCGAACACTCGCTCTTTCTATTAATCTTCTCGACCGTATTGATGGTCGCATCGTTCCGCTACCGGCGATTCGTTGAATACTGGCCGCCGTTCGCAGTGCTCTTCGCAGCCTTCTCCCTGAAACCTCTACTCGAAAGCGCGCGCACACATCTCTCCAGCCTGCCATCGGATGTGATGGACGAGTTGAAACCTTTTCTGGACAGAGGCGAGCGCGAAGATGAGATGGCAGAGCGCCGTCGCTACGACTACTGGAAGCTGGGCGTGGCCTCAGCCATCACAGGGCTGCTGCTCTGCATTCTTTACGTGAACGTGTGGGGGTGGCGACCGAAATCGCCTACCGGCGTGAAAGGAATTGCGAACGAGATTGCAGAGGAAGCTCCGCCGGATCGCTACAAAGGCGGTATGGAATGGATTCGCGCCAATGTTCCGCAGGGCGAGACGGTCTTCAACACGGACTGGGACGATTTTCCCAAAATGTTCTTCTACGACACCACACATCGCTACGTCTCCGGCCTTGACCCGACCTACTTGCTTGATCGCAACCCTGATCTTTCTAAGCTCTACGAAGATATAACGCTGGGCAAGAACAACGACCCCGGCCCCATCATACGCGACCGCTTCGGCGCGCGATATATTTTTACAGACAACGAAGAGGTTCACGATGCTTTCTACAACGCTGCTATGGACAGCGGCTGGTTCGAGAAAGTTTACGAGGACGAAGACTGCACCGTGCTGCACATACGCGACCAGAAGGGCGCGCCGCCAGCCGAAGATAATCAGGACGATAACAACCAGCAGGATCAAGGCGATGAACCGGACGACAACAGCCAGGACGAAGAAGATAACGCGCAGTGAGATTATACCGGGGTGAAATTAGAATGGCGGGTTGCGATTGAGTATAAGTCAGTACCGCCTGAGAGAAGGGATGAGGGATGAATAAGAATGGAGTGAACAGGTCAACATGCAATTGACTCCTTCTTACTCATCCCTCATCCCTCATCCCTTCTCTCAGGCGGTACTGACCTGTACTTATCGCTCAGCGGCTACATGCAATGAAAGATAAGAGGATGGCTGATAGAAGCTTCAGGCCAATCGTTTTGATCCTGGCACTACTTGTTGCGCCAGGATGCAAGCCTACGAGTGAAAGCGGCGGAACTGCTGGCGTCGCGTCTAACGCCAACGGCAATTCCGCTCCTCGCGTCGCATCTTCGCCTGCTCCGCCGCGCAACGATTACGAAAGCAAGCTCGAATACGTTCGCACCGCACGCTTCGCGCACATCTACGTCTTCTCGCGCCCGGACGGAGGCTACTTCACAGCCGACGACATCACTTACGTCAAAGCGAACGCGCCGGAACGCACGAACATGTGGGTCAAGACAGACGATGGCCGTAAGGTTCTCGCCGGAACAAACTTCGAGTTCACTCCCGAAAACCTTGACGCCGAGCGCAAGAGGTTCAATGTTGAAGATTTTCCAGGAAGGTAACGCCCGCCCCATCAGACAACAGACGCTTGAACGAACGCTGAGTCATAACGCTATACACATATTGAGGGTGATCTGTTTTGAACAGTTATTGACAAGGTGATGATATTGATATTTAACTCTTACACATCAATACCGAGAATCAGAACAGGAAAATCTATATCTGCGACTCCGCGGCTCTCCAAATCCCAAACGAACTGCTCAAAATAAGAAACGCCGGAAGACATTTCAAGCGCAAGAGCTTTAACCGGCACGATCTCAATTCCATAATCAATAAAATTGAGATTGCGAAAAATAGTCATCTTCGCGCAGACGTTGTATACCATGAAAGAATACTTTCCAAATTGGACTTCTACGCCTAAACGATCTTTGACAAAATCCATATCACGAAAAGCGCCTTTGAGACTTGAGCGGATTTCGTAATCTTCCAAGTAATGTGTCGTTGGATACTCACAATCAATGGAAAGATTATTCCAGCCTTTAGGATAAAGCTCTTTTTGAAATGCTTTATTAAACGCAACCGGGCTATAAAGCATTCGCCCAACTTTAGTCTTTTCTCTGCTCAATTTGGTTCTGGCTTTAGAAGCATCAACGGCGGCGATAGCCGCTTTTATTTCTGCAAGTAAATGCGAGTAACGTTTCGTGATTTCATCCAGCCCATTCTTGAAAGAATATAGCGCCGCAAGTCTCAAGCTTTCGCCTCCAAGTTTTTCCACTCTATAGGAATTTGCGCGACTTTCTCGCGTCCCGTCGGCTGGTATACAGGCTTTCCAAGTTGACGATAACGAAGTGTACCGGAATAGAGATCAGCCACACGCTGTTTGGCAATCTCAACATATTCCTTTTCTTTCTCGCAGCCCATAGCGCGACGTTTATTTTTCAGCGCCGCGAGAAGCGCAGAGCCAACGCCTGAGAATGGATCAAGCACCCAGTCATTTTCATTAGTTAAAGCCAAGATACAGCGTTCAACTAATTCAATCGGAAACTGGCAAGGATGCAAAGTCTTTTCAGGGTGATTTGCTTTTACATTTGGAATATTCCAGAGCGCGGTTTCCCAATCTTGCACAACGATGTGCCATATATCAGACGGGTTTTTGCCAAGCGGATTCCCGGAAGGCTGGCCACGCTTTTCGCCCTTAAAATGGGTTTTGCCCGGATATTTTGCTGGCACGCGGACAGAATCAAGATTAAAAGTGTAAGTATCTCCTTTCGTAAACCAAAGCAAGGTTTCATATCGCCCTGAGAATCTTTTCGATGCATGAAGACCGTGTTCAAAATGCCAGATGATGCGGTTGCGTAATTTTAGACCCTGAGATTTTAACAACTGATAGAAATAAATATCTAGCGGGAAGACCTCGCTATTTTCAACATAATTGCCGACCTGCCAGCATAAAGAACCGTCCGGCGATAGAACCCTGATAATTTGCTCAATAGCTGGTCGTAAGGACTTGAGATAATGATCTAAAGCTGTCGTCTTTTCATAAGCTTTGCCGATATTGTATGGAGGCGAAGTGATGATCAACTTGGCGAATTCATCAGGTAGAGTGAGCAAAGTTTCCATACAATCACCCGGCGCTATCACCACATCAGCAGTAGGGGTGAAAGAAGAGGGAACATCGTGCGTCCATAATCCCTTGTTTTCATCTATCCCTGTCATTCTACTCTCCCAAGCCCAGTTGCAAACTACTTATCAGCATAGCATGCTAAGTTAATTAAACAACAAGCCACCGACTGATAAGTAGTGGGTCAATTTTAAGTTATACGCTTCGATAAATACAGTGTGAAAATTTCACACTGAACCACTGCCGACTGATGATTACGCTTCCCCGTTAATCTCTTTCGCCACACGTATGCCGGATTCGAGCGCGCCCTGCATCCATGAGGCGTTAGACGAGGCGTGCTCGCCTGCGAAGTGTACGCGACCTTCGGGCTTGGTGATTTGCAGAAGCTCGAAGAAGTTTGCGTGCGCCCATGCGCCGCGCGCCCACTCGTCTTCGTCCCAGCATTTGGCGACGCCGCCTTCGGAATTTTCGTGAAGGCCGGGGAAAACTTTTTCCAGATAATCCAGAGTCCACGACAGTCGCTCGCCGTCGCGCATGGCCGTCAATGCCTGCGATTTTTCGTAACGAAGATATGCGCCCATGAGTCCGCGCTGCCCCTGCTGGTTGTGCGCCGGATTCCAAACTTCCATAGGGTGATCCGTGATGGCAAAGCCGTTCAGATTTTTGCCCAACCAGTATTTCTTTCTGGTTTGCACATAGACGCGCGAGGCCGAATCGTAATGAAGCTCGCGTATTATCTGCTGCTTGCCTTTGGAAAATGGCGGCGAGATTTCCAGATCGCGCAAAAGAGTGAAAGGAATGGCG
>DATHJK010000439.1:0-7637 GCA_035316225.1 Pyrinomonadaceae bacterium | reverse complement strand
CCCAGCAGTTTCAATGGAGAGAAAGACGGCGGGCGAATGATCTTCACATGCCGGTTTGACGTGCTCCGACGTGTTTCGATTGGGTTTGCTGAAATATCAGGATTCATCTTGATGAGTGCGATTCTCTCAAATCTATATTAGCGTGCTGGCCTGTAAAAATGCTTGCCATAGAAGAAGCCTGCTAAATCCCAGAGCGCAAGCTCATCGGAAAAACGCTGCGCCGGGTCTTTAACTTTTCCCAGCAACGCTCGCCCCATCCTGAGCGCGCCGCGCGCCGCGCTGCCGTAAAGATACCTCGGCACGCCAAGAAGATAAGCGACAGGCTCCTTGCGCTCTCTATCCTTAACGCCCAGGGAGACTGCGCGCCAGAAGCACCAGCGGCGATGGTAGCTTTTCGTCAACCGCTCCGGCGGAATGTAATGGTAAATCACCATGTCCGGGAGATACAGCCCGCGCCCGCCTGCGGCCAGCAATCTCTCCGTCATATCTTCATCTTCGACAGACAGCAGGCGATTGCCATTGCGCCCCAGCGTAACGGAAAAGTCTCCGACCTTTTGCATCATAGAGCGCATAATCACAGAGTTGCCGCCCATCAAAATGCCGTCATAATTTTCGCCGAACACGCGCACTTCATCGCTGGTATCAATCCAGCCTATGACGGCTGGGTAAGCTTTCGGGAGCCATTCGGGTTGCGCTGCACCCCATCGCGGCTTGCACTGGCCGCTCAGGAAATCAATGCTGTTTTCGCTGAATGCCGAGTGGATGCAAGCGTACCAGTGTTCGTCCACTTCTTCGTCGTCATCAATCATGCCGATTAAATCGCCACAGGTCGCGGCTATGCCCGCGTTCAGCGCGCGAGACCTTCCCTGTTTACCTTCAAAAAGGTAATTGAATCTGTCACCAAACCTCTTTATATAATCTTCAACGACCCCGCGCGTATCATCCTTCGAGTTGTTGTCAACGACCGTGACGCGAACGCTCAAGCCTTCAGGCGCATGAGCAGCGAGCAGACTGTCGAGCGTAAGTTTGAGCAGCTCGCTACGATTATATGTTGGGATGATTACGTCCAGTTTCATCGGCTTTGTTTACGACGAAAATAAGTTGCGCCGTCGTAGGTTTAGGAGAGTTTGCAAAGTGGCAATGTGCATATCAGATCAAGCAGTATTTTTAAGTTTGTATTTCCTCGCCAGACTCTGCTGGCGCATGTCGTAAAGCCGTCTGAAAAGGTGCGGGGCTATACGCAAGCCCACGAGCGTGAAACTCAATTTGCGCCTGTGAAAGAAATCGTTGGCGCGTGCGAAGCTTTCGCGCGCGTGCGCGTACTGACCGTCGAGAAGCTTCTGCTTGCCCTGCTCCATGTCTAACTCCGCGCGACGATGTTTCATCTGCGCGCGAGCCAATTGCTTCATCTCAGGCGAAAGAGTTGGTTCATTCAACCATTTTTCATAGACGGCGATTTCACCTTCAAGCTGGCGCGCTTCATTAGCGCAAAGGCTCGCCGCGTGCAAACGGTGATGCGCGAGCACCTGCTGCCGGTAATCCAGTCGCCCGCCACGATGAGCCAGCCTCAGCCAGAGATCGAAATCCTCGCAGTAATAAAATCGAGCATCGAACATTCCTGCGTCAATCAGAGCGGCCTTGCGTGCAACGACGCACGAAGTGATGACGGTGCAATCCCAGCCAAGCAAACTCTCGAAAGTCACAGCGCCGCGCGAAGGATACTTTTGCATGAAAGTGTGCCCGGCTTGTGGGGAATCGCCTATGAGCAGCGCGTCCGTGTAGATGAGGTCGAGCGAAGTATCCCCCAGCAAGACGCTCATCTGTCTGGATAAATAATCTGGAAGCCACACGTCGTCGCCGTCAAGGAAGGCCACGTATTCGCCGCGCGCTTCGAGAATACCTGTGTTGCGTGCGCCGCCGGGGCCGCTGTTCTCCTGTTTCAAGTAAACTATGCGCTCGCGGTAAGGCTCAAGCGCCCGCTCAAGCTCAAGCGTATCAGGCGAGCCGTCGTTGACTACAATCGTTTCATAGTCTGTGAAGCTCTGCGCGAAGACAGAAGCTAGCGTCTCACCGATGTACGGCGCAATATTATAGGCGGGGATGATGACGCTAACGGCTGGCGTTTCGTTCATGTTTTGCTGGTTGCGTGTGAGGGCGTCCGAACTGGACATTGGCCGAAATCTCCTGGGCGGCGTGAAACCTCAATGCCGCCGCTATCCAGGCGCGGCATCCGGCGAAATTATTGTAGCAAAAATATTGAAGCGAACGTAACTATTATTATATATTCCGCCACACGGTTCGAGCCTCGCTAACGAAATGGCCTGCGAACGGCCATTCTCTTCAATGAACTTCTATAGCATGTTACCTGCGGGAAAATGCTTTCGCCTGGCAAGCCGCGCTGGATTCTGACGCGCCCGGGCGGAAATACAAGCAAGGGCTAAGGTTTAAGTGGAACGCGGGCGCGATTCGCCCTTTATAATCGCTATAAGGTAATAGCTAAAGAAGCTTGCAAAGCGCAAGCGCGCTTCAGGTAAGCGGATTTACCTGGCCGAGTCTCCTCAAGAGTCTTTGGGAAATTGCTTCGTATGCCCCGCACGCTTTCTCTAAGAGAAGCCCGAAAATGGATTGGCGTATTGCTGGTTGCCATCTTCATGATGGCGCTGGGCTGGCGCGTGGCCGTGCACGTGTCCGCGCAATCATCAACCGTAATCTTCAGCGATAATTTCGACGACAATTCGCGCGACACGGCAAAGTGGAACGTGGGCGTGCTGAGTCAGGCTTCCGCCGACTTTGAATCAAAAGTTACGGTTCACGAGCGCAATCAGCGGCTGGAAATCACGCCGGTTAACAAAACGAGCGGGCGAAATTATAGCGGGTACGTCTCCGTACCGGCCTTTAATCTAACGAACGCTCGCTTATCGGTCGAAGCCGTACAGGTTCCTGCAAACGGCTCGGCTTTCGCACTCTTCGCGCTGGCGATTAACAGCAACAACTGGTTTCGCATTGCTGCAAATTCCAGCACCATCTATTTTCAGCAGAAGATTAACGGCACGCTCGATTCCACTAACATCACCTACAATTCCACGCAGCATCATTACTGGCGCATACGCCACGATTCATCCAGCGGCAATATAATTTTTGAGACGAGCGCGGACAACGCGGCGTGGACTGTGCGCCGCACTGTTGCGCCGCAGATTTCACTCACAGCATTGCGCATAGAGCTTAATGGAGGAACAGAAGCTTCTGTAAATTCGCCCGGCACGGCTATATTCAATAACTTGGTGCTTGATACATTGGGCGTGACGCCGACACCAACACCAACACCAACACCAACGCCAACGCCAACACCGTCTCCAACTCCAACTCCGTCTCCCACGCCTACGCCGACGCAAACCGTACTGTTGAGCGATGATTTCAACGCCGCGTCACTTGATACGACGAAGTGGTACGTTGGAGCAATAAGCAAGCCATTCGATTCGGCTGTGACGTTGCGCAGGCAGAATGGTCAACTGCAAATCAGTCCGCTCAGTTCTGCGAGCGGCGATCATTACGGCGGCTACGTCTCTACGGGTAAGTGGAATTTGACAGGCGCGCGCGCCGCCATTCAGCTTGTACAGCCCGGCACGAGCGCCGCAGGCAACGAAACAAACTTCTATCTCTCCATAGACGACAACAACTGGTATCGCTTCAAAATAGAGGAGGGAACGCTCTATTTTTATCAGGACATAGGCGGGAACAAAACTTACGTCACAGTTCCTTACAATCAGACACAACATCAATGGTTTCGGCTGCGACACGATTCGACCACAGATTCGATTATCTGGGAGACCAGCCCGGACGGAGCAGCATGGACGGTCGGGCGAACGGAAGCGCGCGGGCTGCCCCTCACGGCGCTGAATATAGAATTTAATGCTGGCACATATCAGGCTGTAAGCGCACCGGGCACAGCCATCTTCGACAACTTCATTCTGGACTTACCCGGCGCATCGCCAACGCCAACGCCTACTCCTACGCCAAGTCCTACGCCGACGCCAAGCCCCAGCCCTACGCCTACGCCATCGCCTACTCCTGCGTCTGGACTCAATCTGGTCTTCAATGATGATTTCAACGACAACATGCGGGACGCTGCGCGTTGGAATGTGAGCGCGTTCAGCGTCGGGTCATGGAACTATAATCCTGCCATCCCCGTTCTTGAGCAGAACCAGAGGCTTGAGATTTCGCCGTTGGCTAACACGTCCGTGCAGGCGAATAACGGGTATGTTTCTACGGCAACCTATAACATGTCCGGCGCGGCGGCGACCGTCGAAGTCCAGCAAGCGCCCAGCGGGACAGCTCTGGCAATTTTCGCCATAGGCGTTGACAGCCAGGATTGGTGGCGCATCACTGCGCGCTCCGGTCTTATCTCTTTCGAGGATATGTCATACGGAACGAAGAGTTCCACGAGCATCACGTACAACGCGACGCAGCACCGTCACTTGCGCATCAGGCATGACAGCGGGAGCGACCTGATTTATTTTGAGACGAGCGGCGACGGGATTGCGTGGACTGTGCAGCGCACAATTTCGAGGCAGTTTGCGATAACGGCCATGCGCGTAGAGCTTGACGGCGGCACAACCGGGTCTACGAGTTCGCCCGGTAAAGCCATCTTCGACAACTTCCGTCTTGAATCCGCCTTCCCTACGCAGACCGCATGGACGAAGCGCAACGATGTGGTGAACGACAACGTTTCAACGCACCGCTACAGCCACCCTCAACCGTTCGAGTTGGACAACGGCGATCTGATTGCAGGTTTCTCTACGAATGAAGACTCGCCTGTCTTCAGCTACAAACTGGTTCGCTCAAGAGACGGCGGCGCTACGTGGAGTTCAAAAGTAACAATCGCCGCGACCTCGCAAGACATATATGAGGGTTCGTTTGCGCAGACGAGCGCAACGAATCTGGTCTGCGTCTACGGCGACGGCGACGGCGTATCCATGAAGCGCTCAAGTGACAGGGGCGCGACGTGGGGCAGCGCCGTAAGCCTCGCGCCGCCGGGAGGCAACGCCGATTGCCACCCGTCAATCGTCAATCTGGGCAACAATAATCTTCTGGTGGCCTACGGCTACACAAACAAAATCATGGTCAGGAAATCAACGGACGGCGGCGCTACATGGGGCAACAACATTACTGTTGCCACCAATGCTACGGAAGTTTACAACTCGCCGTCCGTGGTTCGTCTTCCTTCGGGCGCTCTGGTGCTTGCCTTCACTAACGGCACGGGAAGCGCGCCGTCTCCGCACATCTACCTGACACGCTCGCTCGATTCTGGAGCAACGTGGTCATCTCCTGTCAGCACGAAAGCGGCGGCTCAAAACAGCTTCAACGATCCAAATCTTACCGTACTGAATAACGGCGATCTGGTGATGTGGCTGGTCAACGGCAAAGAGAACGGCATCAGGTGGGATTCCTTCATGCTCTCGCACGACGGCGGGCAGACGTGGGGTTGCGAATCCTTCATCTACAACAACGGCGACCCGCACCGCCTGAACGGCATACAGCTAAGAAACGGCTCTATGCTACTGATGTGCGCTTCAATGGATAATTCAGACACTGACTATCACATAACATCCCTCACGCCTCCCGCAAATTGGCCCACGAGCCAGTGTCCCTAGAGCATTGTTCAACCGAACATCGCTCTGGTTACGCGCAACTGAAGCAGAGTTGTGTGTAACCGGGCTTTAGTTATATGCGACAAGACTCCGGTTATGTAGAACTGAGCCTCAGTCGCGCCCGACTATGCTTTGATTACGCGCAGTTAAACTTTAGTTATTACTGACTATGCTTTAGTTATTTGCAACCGAGCCATAGTTACGAATAACTGAAGCATAGTTGCTCACAACTACAGCTTAGTTATGAACAACTAAGCTCTAATAATTGCCTCGTGAATACCTGTAACTCATGCTATTGTTTAACTTACAGGATGCTGATGCTTTGCTTGCAACTTAAGGCTTGAAAAATGAGCGGCTGGCTGCGAGAATCGGGCAGCCGGACGCGAAAGCACGGATTAACAGGCAGAGATTTCCTCAATAGAATCGCGTATCCGGCGGCTGCGATTTCAGGCGCGTTCTTCGCAGGCCGTTTTTAAGAAAGAGACCGAAACGCGCATTAACTACATAATCTTTCCTCGCTCTCCGCGTGCCTCACAAGCACGTCAACAAAATCCCCAACCATGCGCCCCGCGCATAGAAAGGACGTGTATATGCCACTAGGACCAAAAGTCATACAAGAGAAGATTGAAAGAATGCTTAACGCATGGGAGACGCTCGCGCCCGACAAATCTTTCGCCGGGATGACTCTCGCTCAATTCAAGGCCGTAGCCGCACCCTCGCAGGCCGCGCGCCAGAGCATTGCAGACCTCGAAGACCAGATGACACAGAAGATGGCCGAACGCGACAGCGCCGACGAAATATTCAATGAGAGGGCGCAACAGGTAATAAACGGCGTGCTTGCAGACCCCACCGAAGGCCCCGACAGTGCGCTATACGAAGCCTTCGGTTACACACCGAAACGTGACCGCAAGAGCGGGCTAACACGCAAAGGCAAAAAGACACAGACACACACTCCGTAACACCTTAACCGCTGGCGCGTCCGTCCATCTTTTGCGAGCAGGATGGACGGACGCGCCAATTTCACTTCATCCTCGTACTTTAATGAATGCTGATATGAGATATGAACGGGACAATTGAGTTCTTCTGTCCCGTTCATTATATCACGATAGGAAATGTGTTATTTTCGTCTCCGCCGACGAAAATTCAAACTCAAAGAGGACATCCATGAAAGCCAATGCCGCGCCCTTACTGGCAATCTTTGAAAAGAAACTACGGCTTGAAGTGCCTTTGTTCCAACGACAATACGTTTGGAAGCGTGAGCAGCAATGGGAGCCTCTTTGGGAAGATATCGCTCGGAAGTTTACTGAATACTTGGAGGGCC
Source organism: Pyrinomonadaceae bacterium (assembly GCA_035316225.1). Taxonomy (GTDB): domain Bacteria; phylum Acidobacteriota; class Blastocatellia; order Pyrinomonadales; family Pyrinomonadaceae; genus 3-1-20CM-3-53-8. Next base: position 668 of record DATHJK010000439.1, on the reverse strand, counting down.
GAAAGGATGCGCCTGTGCATTTTCTCGGTGCTATGGTGCTTGATCAAAAGCAGACCCCAACTACTCATGTAGAAAAAAGGCAGGTGATCGACGGCCAGCAGCGCCTAACCACGCTACAAATCTTTCTCTCCGCTTTTCGGGATTTATGCCGCGAGCATAAATGTGAGGATTTAGCTAAGGAGTGCGAAACATTTACGTTGAATAGAGGCATGATGTCTGAACCAGATGTAGACAAGTTCAAGGTTTGGCCGACCCAATTAGACCGTGAACAATTTGCTGACGTCGTAGCCTCAGACTCTCGCATTGTTGTAGAGGGAAAACATCCCCTCATTCGTCGCAAGTATGCGCGAAAGCCTGAACCCCGCCCTCGCATGGTAGAGGCGTATATCTTCTTCTATGATCAGTTAAACGAGTTCTTTATCGGAACGCCATCCGAACCGCCGCTTGCGGAAGACCAGTCGCTGGCAGTGCGTTTGGAAGAATGCTTCCAAGCCCTGAAGAATGCCCTCCAAGTAGTTGTAATTGATTTAGAGCCTATCCCAAAACTATCAATCGATAGAGTTGGATTGAAAAAGCAAAGTGAATCAAGGCCGCATAGTTCTTATCACTCTTCTCCCAGCGCACCAGCAAGCGCCGGTAGCGGTTGAGCCAACTGTGCGTGCGCTCTA
>DATHJK010000438.1:0-9040 GCA_035316225.1 Pyrinomonadaceae bacterium | reverse complement strand
CGCTCTATGAAGCTACGAACAACGTGGCTGGACGGAACAACGATAGTATCAGCAAGGTCGTACTCTGCAAGTTCTCTGTCAACGGCCCATTGCGGTACGGGTGGAAGCGCTCCTGGGCGGCGTGGCAGACTTTCAAGAATTTCACGCTGTGAAAGGATATGGCGACTACCGCGTTCGAGAAAAACTTTAGCGCTATACTTGCGCTTCACCGTTTCTATCGTGTGCAGACACATCCCCGACAGGCCAATGAATACGTCGCATTGACGAATAAAGATCGAGGCGGCTTTATCCAGCGCGATTGTCAGCCATTCGTTGGCGCGGCTTTCGAATGCAGTTCCACGGGCAGCGCTGGCGAAAGCATAAAATGGAGCAACGTAGGGCGCAAGCCATCGATTGCACCTATCTGGCAGACCAAAACGACGTGTGCGCCAGGGCGGCACGAGTGAATAGAATGACACGTCATGCCCCAGCGCATCGAGTTCCCTGGCAAGGTCGCAGGCCCAGAAGCGACCGGATGTTAAGATAGCTATACGCACGTCTTTATGAAATTGAGCTACCGACGTGCAACGAATAGCAACCCATCGCCATTTAATTCGACCGCTGGTATTCCTGCCCTAATCAATGATTCATCGTAAGGCGTGCTGTAGCAAGCTCCTTTGAACTGATGGCGTTTAGCCATGTGCTGAAGAGCTTCGGCATTTAATAGTAAGGGATGCGCCTCTCCCCATATGGAATGATAACCGGCTACACTCGATTCTCTATGCGGCTCGCCATTAGGCATCAATAGATAAACTATCCCTCCGGGTTTAAGTATTCTGCTCGCAGTCTTCCAGAGAATATTAGGATCGGGTAGATGTTCTATGACATGGGAACTGAAAAAACAATCCACCGGCTCGAGCGGTTCTTCAAAGATACAGCCCAATTTTTCCTTGGCGAAGCGCGCCCTACTTCGACCGATCTCAAAGGAATAGACCTTATACCCTGCCTGTCTCAGTTGCCAGCTTGCATATCCCCACGAGCAGCCAAAGTCGTAAACGCTTTGACCGGGTTGCAAGCCGATAAGCTTGAGTATATTGAGGTCGGGCGAGAGATCTTTCTCCATGCCTTTAAATGAACTGCTCAACATTCGGCTCAGTTCGTCATCACTTGGTAGCTCAGTCGTAAATCCCTCTGTATAGTCGTCCTGATAGAATTCCTGATTCTTCACCTGCGAATCTTTAGGAACTCTAAATCGCAGTTTGCAGGAGGCGCACTCGTAGAGACTGGTGACCAGATACTTACGTTTAATAAGATGCGTTTCCGACGAGCTACATGACGGGCAACTCTTATCGGCTAATAAATAGCGGCTCATGGCCCAGAGTAAATAATTGAATCTTGCCATCTACTTGCGTCCCCGTATATCTCCGATAATATACGCAGGCGAACCGGCGACTATTGCGTAATCAGGCACGTCGCGCGTGACGACTGCGCCCGCTCCTATCATAGCGTTTTCACCGACAGTTACTCCGCCCAGTATCGTCGCGTTGCTTCCCACAGAAGCGCGGCGCTTCACGCGCGTTTTCAGTAGATGCCAATCGCTTTCCGTCTGAAGCTCTCCCTCGTCCGTAGTCGAACGCGGGTACATGTCGTTTATGAACATAACGCCATGACCGACGAAAACCTCGTCTTCAATCTCGACGCCTTCGCAGATGAAAGTGTGTGATGAGATTTTGCAGCGCACGCCGACGACTGCATTTTTCTGGATTTCAACGAATGCGCCAATGCGTGTTTCGCTCCCTATGGTGCAGCCGTAGAGGTTGACCAGCTCGGGATGATGGATTTTGACACCTTCTGCCAGAGAAACGTCGGGCGCTATTGGCATAAGCAGTTTTCAGTCTTCAGAAATTTGTCTTCAACGTTCTGCTGAAAACTTAAAACTGAAACTGTCTTTCACCCTTGTACTTCCGAAGCGACTTCGCTATCTGAATCGTAATACGACTGCTGGTAATAGCGCTGGTAGTAGTAATGGTCATGCGAACTGATGTTGACGTTGTTCAAGACGACGCCGAAAATTTTCGCGCCCACATCCTGAAGCACCTGGCGCGCTCGTCTGACAACGTGGCGCGAACTCTTGCCGCCGTGTACAACCAGCAACACGCCATCAACGATAGTCGAAATCAGCACGCCGTCTGTGAACGAGGCTATGGGCGGCGAGTCAATGATGACATGTGTGAAAGACTTTTCGATGCAGGAGAGAAGCTTGCGCATCTGCTCCGAGCCTAAAAGCTCCGCAGGGTTGGGCGGCACAGGCCCGGATGTCAGATAATGAAGACCGCTAGGCTCATGCTGCTCCACCATATCAAGCAACTCCGCATCGCTCATCTCGCTCGAAAGATATGTACTGAGACCCTTGCCGTTCACCGTCTCGAAGATAGAATGCAAGCGAGGGCGTCGCATATCAGCATCAATTATCAGGACGCTTGCGCCCGTCTGCGCGAGGCTGATCGCAATGTTCGTAGCCGTTGTGGTCTTACCTTCGGCTGGCTGGCTTGAAGTGACCAGCAGGCTTTTCGGCGCGCGCCCGGCTGTTGACAGCAGCACGGAGGTGCGCAACTGCCTGTAGGCTTCCGCAAGTGCAGAGCGATTGTCTGTGTTGAATATCAATAAGGACTGATTCCCCCCGCCCTTGCCGTTGCGTATCTGAAGAGAACCTGCCGTTGGCAGCAATTTGCGACGCGCCCTGCCCTCGATTGAAGGAATGACGCCGAGCGCCGGAAGCCGCAGAATTTTTTCAACGTCGTCCGCCGAGCGCACTGTATCGTCCAGATAATCCAGGAAGAGCGCGAACCCTACGCCGAAGCCGAATGAGAGTATCAGCGCCAGCAGCACTATGCGCGTGCGATTTGGCCCAATAGGCCCTTCAGGAACGAGCGAATAGTCAACCACATGTATGTTATTGGGCGTCCCTTCGCCCATAACGTCGTTCTCCCTTGAGCGCTGCAAGAGACCGTCAAGAAGTTGCTTGTTGGTCTCAATCCCCTGCTTGATGATGTTGTAGTTGACGGCGGCCTCGTTCTGCACCAATGTTTCGGCGCGCTGTTTGTTGAACGCATCGCGCAGCGAGTCTTCCGTCGCTTTCGCCTGCATGTAATTGGTCTTCAGATTGGTCGTGACCGTGCTTGCCGCGTGCGTTCTGGACTCCTGTAACTGGCGCTCAAGAACTTCTATCTGCTTATTTATCTGCTGAACCTCCGGCCACTCCTCAGTATTGTCCACCAGAAGCTCTGCGCGCTTTTTTCTCAACTCGACGAGGCTGCTCTCGTATTGCTGAATCTGCTTGTTCGTATCATCGGCTCTAGCTTCGGCAGCGCCCGGCTGAAGACTCGCCTCGTAGGCTGCCTGCGCGAGCTTTCGCTGATTCTCTGCTTCCAGAAGTTGGCGGTTTAATCCGGCGAGCCTTTCGACCACAGTGTTCTGTCCCGCGTCGAGCGAGAGAATCGCATGTTGATTTGCGTAGTTAATCAGCCGCTCTTCGTCTGCGCGAATCTCCGTCTGAAGCTCCGCTATGCGCTTCTGCATGTAGCCGCCCGTTGTGTTGTTGTTCTCGTTGCGCTTCTCCTCATTGGCTAGCACGAAAGTGTCCGCCAGCGCATTGATTATCTTTGCGGCTATTTGCGGGTCCTGGTGCGTGTACGAGATGTCGATGAGGCGAGTCTCTTTAATCAGCAGCCGCGTCTCTTTGACCGGATCAATCTTAAGACCTGCCTGAAGCAGTGCGACGTAGGGCTGAAGCCGTTTCGCCTCAACCAAATCTTCACTCGCCACTGCTGAAGCAACGTTCGTTGTAAGGGGTATGTCCTGTGTGGCCTGCTGATTCTGCTCGCTGTTTGAAGATGCGCCCAAGCCCACTATCTTGAGAATATTTTGCCAGGTCGAGCGAGTGTTCTGCGACTGCGGGTGCATGAAAGCCTGATTGTGCTCAAGGTCAAGCGTCTTGACTACGCGGCGGAGCAGGCCCGGGCTGCTCAGGATTTGCAACTGCGTGTTGAAGTAGGCAGGGTCGCTAATCCTGTAGTTGATATTCACGCCGCCCCGGTTTGTGCCAAGCGCCGGGTTGATATTTTCAAGATCAACTTGAACGCGAGCCTGCGCAGCGTAGATGTCCGGCTTGCGCGCCATGTAAATCGCCGCAAGCGTAGTCATGAGCACGGTGATGCTGATGACAAGCCACAGGCGCTTACGGACGGAGCGCCAGTAGTCCAGCAGGTGAACCTCTTCTTCCGCCGCTAAGTCGTAGCCCCTGTAAATCGGTGGAGCGGGCTGGCCTGTCTCGCCAGCAACTTCAAGGTCATTGACATCCCTGACCCTGTTGACGAGTTCACGAGATTCTTTCATGCTTGTCTCCTGCTATCTCTGACGCTAAATTTTCGGCCAGAGCTTAAATCAATTTCACTACGCCAATCTTTTCTTTTAATAGCTTCAATGAAGAAGAGTGTAAAACTTCCTGCGCTTTAGGGGATAACTCTTATGGGAAGCTGCGAGACAGCGGGCGCAATCGTTCCCAGCAGACTGCGCAGGAAGCTCTTGCTGCCGCTCTCCTGCACCTCTACTATGTCGTTGGGCTGCAACAGAACATCTTCGGCGCGCTGTCGGCTGATAGCCCTTAGATCAACCAAAATTTCTGTCTTCTGGTTACTGCCGGGAAGCTGTCTGACTATACGAACGCGATCCGTGCGCGTGTCGCGCAGCGTGCCGCCCGCAATGGCAATCGCGCGCGTTACACTCACAGGCTCTCTGAGCGGTATGTTCGTCGGTCTTGCAACGTTGCCGACAACATACGCCTGCTCCGCTTCAGGTACTGTTATGATGTCGCCAGGGCTGATGAAAGGGTTCGCAGCCGGGTCGCCGCGCAGCATGTCACTCAATTTGTAGGCGGCGAAACTTTGAGTATCTTCAGCCTGCTCGTTAACAGCGCCTGCATCGCACTGATTGATGACGCCTGCGTGAATCACGTTGATGGTGCGGCCCGCGTGCTCGGTTGGCCCGTTGACGTAAGACATTAGCTCAAGCAGGCGTATACGCCGCTGCATCTGAAACCTGCCCGGCTGGGTCACTGCCCCAATTACGGCCACAGGTTTCGACTGGTACTCTTTGACGAAAACATCCACATGCGGGTTACGCTTGTATCTCAGATAGATTGTAGCAATCTGCTGCGCCAACTCGTTCTCTGTACGACACGAGGCAGGAACATCGTAATCAATCATGGGGATTCGTATCATCCCGCGCTGATCTACGCGAATCGCTTCCCTGGATAGCTCAGGCGCTCTCAACACGCGAAGCTCCAGCACGTCGCCAGCGCCAATGCGGTAACGCTCGTCTGCAACTGAAGACGACTGCGAGGTGGAAGACGACGCTTGCAGCGCTTCATTGTTTTGAGGTGATGACGTAGAAGTTTGCGTTTGTGTCGCACCTTGCGTTTGTGGCGAAGAGGTCGGTTGCGAGGCGTGTGTCGCAGGCTGTTGCGGCGGAGCAATTACAGGCGGTTGCTGCTGCTGAGCGCAGACCGTAGCTGCGGCTAGAAGCGAAAAAACGAGCGCAACCGTTATTGACCTTTTCATCATAAACTCCTTCATTTCCCGCTCATTCCCAGACGGCGCGAGGCCAGAGCTTCGCGCACGTGATTCGGATGGGCAAGGTTTAAGACTGTGTTCGAAAGAAGAACCATCAACTCTTCGTGCTCGCGCAGGAAATCCCCTGTTAGCGGGTTATCGCCGGTCTTGGTGATGCGCCCGTCTCTGACCCATTGCCAGAACTGCGTCTGCGTCGTCCAGAACTGTTTGCCGTCGCGGCACACTATCAGCGCGGTCTTGCGTTTACGCTTCTTCTTATCTTTATTTGAACTCACGCGACAACTCCAGATGAAAGAGATGAACACACTTCTACCGTTGCATGAACCTCACATCCCAACAGAATATTTCAAGTACGGGACTGTGACCACGCTGAACCCACAAAGGGGAAGCCTCTGTTTGCGAGGCGGCAACCGGATTATCAAACCTGCTTGTTCAAGCATTCAGTGCGGAAGCTTCGGTTAAGCGACCGCTTCCGCACTCTTAAAAAACTATCTGGGCTTCTCGGCATTCTGCGAGAGAAGACGAGAGACCAGTTCAGCGCGGCGCTTCACGCCGAACTTTACGAAGATGTGGCGCAGGTGAAACTTCACGGTCTGCTCCGTCACGTGCAGTTTCTCGCCAATCTCTGCGTTTGTAAGCCCTTCGGCACAGCAGAGCGCGACCTGTGCTTCGCGCCGGCTCAAGTTGTTGATACCTACGACGCGCTCAATCGCCAGGCCGAAAGCGCGGCTTCCCTCGTAAGCCTCCACCTCTTTCGGATAGGGCGCAATGCCTACGGCGCGGCGGCGCGCGAAAACTTCTTCAGGGTTATATATGAAATAGATTGTTCCCAACTGTTGGGATGCGCCGTCGCCTGCGACCTTGTAGCGTTCTATGCTGAGTTTGCCCAACAGGCCGGAGATGCCGCGCCGAATGGTGCTGTAGCCCTGCAAACCTGTGAGCATCATCAGGCGGCGCGTGCTGAAAGCGCCGACGCGCGTCTTTGCGGCGCTGGTTTCGACCAGCATTGCCTTATAGATGTGATGCTCTACGGGCGTGTGGCTCAAGGCGAGCAGCGCCATTGATGACCCGTCGTTGGCGGGTTCTATCGGCTCACCGAAAGGCGAGGATATAGAGTCAAAGGAACTCCTTTTGTGATCTTTCTGGGGGTACATTTTTAGTTCGGGTGACCGATTTCGCGGTGAGTCGTTGAGACTAAACAAGACCAATGGTTAAAAGCCGCGAGTCAAAAATCCGTAACAAAAAAGGCTGCTAATCGTATATTTCGGAGATGGATTTGACGACGCACGCCCCGCTCATCTCCTATGGAAGAACACATCGAGCGCGCTTAGCCTACTTCCTGATTGGCTTCATGTCAAGCGCAGGTTTAATCACCGCCCGCGCCTCTTCCAGCTATCCAGGCAAACCTCACCTAAAGTAGTGCGGGAGAGTTTCGGACGCAAATTGTTGAGGCTTGCCTTCTCAGGTCAATGCGTGTAGGCTCACGCTCTCTTCGACCGAGGTTGGTCTGGCCGATAATGAGCGCCCGCGATCCTCTCGTCAACAGGATTTTATGAGCAATTCTACGCCAATGTTGAGGCAGTACCGCGAGTTGAAGCAGCAGTATCCCGGCACGCTCCTCTTCTTTCGTCTAGGCGATTTCTACGAGCTTTTCTTTGAAGACGCAATCACGGGTTCGCGCGAGCTACAGATTACGCTCACGGCAAGGCACAAGGAGCGCGGCGACCCCGTTCCCATGTGCGGCGTGCCACACCACTCGGCAGCCACACACATTGCGCGGCTTGTGCGGCGTGGCTATCGCGTAGCCGTGTGCGAGCAGACGGAAGACATTGCGAAAGCCGGTAAGCTCGTGCGCCGTGAAGTCGTAAGGGTGATTACGCCTGGCACAGCGCTAGACCCGCAACTGGTTGAGTCCAGAGAGAGCGTTTACCTGGCTTCGGTCTGCGGCGCGGGCGAACGTATGGGCGCTGCATTCCTTGATCTTTCTACAGGCGAGTTTCGCGCAACTGAAGCGGTGGGAGACAATGCATGGGCGCGCATATGCGCAGACATAGAATCCTTCGCCCCGCGCGAGATTCTATTCCCCGCTTCACTTGCCCCACTAATTAGGAGCGCAGGCAACGGCGTCGGACACACAGCCCCGCTTCCACTTCAAGATCAGAAGATTGCTGCGCAATCTCAGGCGTTATCGGACGCGAGAGGTCGCACTGATGCGCCACTTTCAAGTGATGACTCAATCTTCGCCCACGCCGCTCTCACTCCTCTGGACGATTGGCTCTGGCAATCCGCTTCATGTGTAAACTTACTCTGCGCGCAATTCGGCGTAAAATCGCTTGAAGGCTATTCGCTAGAAGAGAGGCATGAAGCAGTTCGCGCGGCTGGCGCTTGCCTGCAATACGCGCAGGAGACACAGAAAGCTGCTGCGGCTCACGTGACGGACATAAACTATTTCGAGCCACAGGATCATCTCGTTCTTGATTCCGTCACTGTGCGAAACCTTGAGCTTGTCGAATCTGCAAGCATGCAGTCTCGCGGTGGCCGCTCTGTGCTGGAAGTGATTGACGAAACGGTGACTGGCATGGGAGCGCGCAACCTTCGCTCTTGGCTGTTGCGTCCCTCAATTCGCAAAGGTGAGATTGATTCGCGGCTTGATGCGGTTGGCGAGTTATTCGGTTCGCAGATGAAGCGCGACCGCTTGCGCCTGCTCTTGAAAGATGTTTCAGACCTTGAGCGCCTGATTGGCAGGCTGAATATGAGAACGGCTACGCCGCGTGATTTGAGCGCTATGGAGCGCTCGCTCAAACAGGTTCCGGCGATTCGATCTGTCTTATCAAACTCCGATTCGTCTTTACTTCAAATACTTCATGAAAATTCTGACGAGCTGGCGGACGTGCGCGACCTCGTTGCTCGCTCGATTAGCGACGAGCCTCCTGCGAAACTCAGTGAAGGCGGCGCTATTCGAGATGGCTTTTCGAGCGAGCTTGACGAATTGAGAAATATAAGCCGCGACGCCAAGAGAATCATCGCCACATTGGAGGCGCGCGAGCGTGCGCGTTCCGGCATAGCTTCACTTCGCATTCGATACAACAACGTCTTCGGCTATTTCATAGAGGTCTCGAAGACTAATGCTGCGCGCGTGCCCGCAGATTACGAGCGGCGACAGACGCTTGCGAACGCGGAGCGCTACACCACGCCGGAGCTTAAAGAGTGGGAGACGAAAGTTCTGGGGGCGGAAGACCGCATGGCGCAACTGGAGACGGAAATTTTCGCAGAAGTCTGCGCGCAGATTGCCGCCGAGACCAGACGTGTGCAAACAACTGCGCGCGCCCTTGCGACGCTGGACGCACTCTGCTCTCTGGCAGAAGCGGCAACCCGCCATCGTTACGTACGGCCTCAAATCCATGAAGGCGATGAAATCGAGATTATTCAGG
>DATHJK010000437.1:0-12001 GCA_035316225.1 Pyrinomonadaceae bacterium | reverse complement strand
CGCGGGAACTGTATGAGGGCGAGCAGACGTTTCGCGCAGAGGTTGACGCTTGCGCGGAACTGCTACGCGCGCCTCTTGGCTTAGACCTTCGCACTGTCCTGTACCCGCAAGCGGACTCCAGTGAAGAGTCTGCGGAGCGGCTCAAGCAGACCTTTATCACACAACCCGCGCTGTTCGTCATCGAATACGCGCTGGCGCGAGTTTGGATGGAGTGGGGCGTGCACCCGCAGGCGATGGTCGGCCACAGCATCGGCGAATTCGTCGCCGCCTGTTTAGCCGGAGTCTTCTCGCTGGAAGATGCTTTGAAATTGGTCGCGGCGCGTGGTCGCCTGATGCAGCAGATGACTGCGGGTGCGATGCTGGCAGTGCCGCTTTCGGAGCAGGAGGTGCAGCCTTTTTTAAGCGAGCCGCTCTCTCTGGCTGCAATCAATGGGCCGTCTTTGTGTGTCATCTCAGGAGCAGTCGAGGCTGTCGGGCGGGCGGAGCAGCAACTAGCAGCACGTGGGGTCGCCTGTCGTCCTTTGCACACTTCACATGCCTATCATTCGAAGATGATGGAGCCTGTGTTGAGCCTGTTTGCGGAAGAGGTCGCAGGAATCAAACTGCACGCACCGCAGATTCCTTACATCTCCGGTCTGACCGGAACGTGGATCAAGGCCGAAGAGGCGACCGATACAAGTTACTGGTCCAGGCAACTGCGCGAGCCTGTGCGCTTCAGTGCAGGAGTCGCAGAGTTGTTGAAAGAGCCGGGACGAATCTTGCTGGAAGTCGGGCCGGGCCAAACCTTGAGCACGCTCGCCCGCCAGCAGCAGAACGGCGCTACGGGTCGCCTGGTGCTCTCTTCGCTGCCGCGCCCGCACGACCGGAAATCAGATGCCTCTTATCTTCTGGAGACCCTGGGCCAACTCTGGACTGCCGGGACGAAAGTTGACTGGGCAGCATTCTACTCTCGTGAGCAGCGCCGCCGCATTCCTCTGCCGACTTACCCTTTCGAGCGTCAGCGATACTGGATTGATGCAGAAGCGCAGACCAATGCGAGCGATGCGTCGTTTGATACGTTGAGCCGTAAGCCGGAAGCCGCCGATTGGTTTTACGTTCCTTCATGGAAGCGTTCGGTCATCGAGCGCGAAACTCGTGAACAGAGAGCAAACGGTTGCTGCTTAATCTTCGCTGATGAATGTGGAATAGGTGCGCTGGTCGCCGGGCGTTTGAAAAGCTATGGTCGCGAGGTCTTCATCGTCAAAGCCGGAGAGCGGTTCGGCCATGCAGCCGAGCATGTCTTTGAAATTGATCCCCGCCGCCGCCAGGATTACGACGCTTTACTGGATGAGCTTCACGCGCGCGGTAAAACCCCGGAAGCGATTATGCATTCGTGGGGCGTTTCGGAAGAGTCTGAGATGATGTTGACGCTCGATTCGTTCGAGCCTTCTCAGGCGAAGGGTTTTTACAGCTTGCTCTTTCTGGCTCAGGCATTGGGCGAGAGTATGCTGACAAACGCGCTCGACATCGCCGTTGTCACGAACAATTTGCAGGAGGTAACGGGTGAAGAGGTGATGTCGCCGGAAAAGGCGACCATACTAGGGCTATGCAAGGTCATCCCGCAGGAGTATCCAGAGATTAGCTGTCGCTCGATTGACATCACCCTTCCTACGCGAGAAGCAGACCAGGAGGCGCTGGCAGACAATCTCATCGCGGAGCTTGAGCATCGCGAGCGCGGCGGCGCATCGGTCGCCTATCGCGGTCGTCATCGCTGGATTCAAACCTTTGAGCCGGTCAAATTCGTCGAGACGCTTCGAGATTCATCCCGTCCGGGTCGCTTGCGTGAAGGCGGAGTTTACCTGCTGACGGGTGGCCCCGGCGACATAGACCTTGCGTTGGCCCAAAACCTTGCTGAGAGCGTGCGCTGCAAACTTATCTTGAACGGGTACGGGCATCTCCCGGCACGTGAAGAGTGGTCGCAATGGTTGAAAGCGAATGACGAGCAGACGGAAATCGGTCGTCGCATCAGAAGAGTGTTGGAACTGGAAGAGGCGGGGGCTGAGGTGATGCTGTCAAGCGCAGATGTCTGCGACCGTGAACAGATGTCTTCCGTCGTAGCTGAGGCGCGCGAGCGCTTCGGCCAAATCAACGGCATCTTTCACACGGCGGCGGTGACGGGCGGCGGCATGATTCAACTGAAAACGCCGGAGGCGGTTGCCGAAGTGTTCAGGCCAAAGGTGCATGGAACGCTCGTGCTCGAATCGCTCCTCGAAGATGCGCCGCCGGATTTCTTCGTGCTGTTCTCGACCTCACTCTCGCTGACGGGCGTCTTCGGTCAGGTGGATTACTGCGCTGCGAATGCTTTTCTGGACGCATTCGCTCGCGCGCAGACGGCTAAGAGCAAAACTCTGACGGTGGCCGTGAATTGGAACTTGCCGCAGTGGGAAAACTGGCAGGAGGCATCGCTCGCCGCAGCGCCCGCGTTCCAGGCCCAATTCGCAGAGATGCGAAGGGACTACGGCCTCACGCCGGAAGAGGGCGTCGAAGCGTTGAGACGTATCCTCAAGGCCACGCAACCGCAGGTCATCGTCTCGACGCAGGACTTTCAGGCGTTGATTGACGCGCAGAAGATCGCAGCCGGAAGTGACCTGTTAGACCAGTTGAAGCCCGCGCGTGCATTCGACGGGGGCGAAAGAGATGAGAACTACACCCCGCCTGAAGGCGAGATGGAAGAGCGCGTCGCTGCTATCTGGCAGGAGCTTTTTGGCATAAAGCACGTGGGTCGTGATGAGAACTTTTTTGAGCTTGGCGGCAACTCGCTGATCGCCATCCAGTTGGTTTCGCAACTGCGCAAAATCCTTCAGGTCGAGTTGCCTTTGAGTCGCCTCTTCGAGTCGCCGACCGTCGCAGGGTTGACCTGCGCTGTCATCGAGAGCCAGCAAAAGGCCAGGGAGGCTGAAGAAGTTGAGCGCCTCTTGAGAGAAATTGAAGGTCTCTCGCTCGATGAGTTACAGACGCATCTCGCTCATGAATTACAGACAGTGAACGAGCAAAACTTAGATGGATGAAATCGCCAGGCGTCTAGCGGCGCTGACCTTAGAACAACGCGAGCTACTGGAACTGCGGCTCAGAAAAAAAGGGTTGCAGTCTCTTCTATCACCCGACGCCTCAACTGTGATGGTCGAAGCAACGGCGCATGAGAGCCACGCTCTTTCGAGTAGCGAAGACCCAGACGCATGGAAAGAGAAGAAGCTAGAGCGTAGCATGCGCTTCAGCATCTATTTCTTCTCCGACGACGGCTCCAAAAATAGCGACGACAAATATCGTCTGCTGCTTGAAAGCGCGAAGTTTGCTGACCGGCATAGCTTCAGCGCCGTGTGGACGCCTGAGCGCCACTTTCAAGCTTTCGGGGGACTGTACCCGAACCCGTCTGTGTTGAGTGCCGCGCTCGCTATGATTACCGAGCGCGTACAGATTCGCGCTGGCAGCGTCGCACTGCCGCTGCATCATCCCGTGCGCGTCGCCGAGGAATGGTCTGTGGTTGACAATCTGTCACGCGGGCGCGTCGCCATCTCATGCGCTTCCGGGTGGCATCCGAACGACTTCCTGTTCGCGCCCGGTGCTTATGACGAGCGCAAAGAAGTGATGTTCCGGCACATTGAAACGATACAGAAGTTGTGGGCGGGCGAGTCCGTGACGTTCCAGAGCGTGAACGAGAGCCAGGTAGAGGTGAGCATTTTGCCGAAGCCTATACAGCAGCGTCTCCCCATCTGGATTACCAGCGCGGGCAATCCCGAAACCTGGAACAGAGCCGGTGAGATCGGAGCCAACGTGCTGGCGGCGCTCCCCGGTTATTCGCCGGAAGACTTGAAAGAACTGATTCATAACTATCGTGAAGCGCGTGCTCGTCACGGCCACGACCCGGCAGCCGGAATCGTTTCCATGATGGCCCATACTTTCGTCGGAGACGATAACGAAGCTGTAAAAGAGAAGGTGCGCAAGCCTTTCTCCAACTACCTGCGCGCCTACTTTAAGCAGTTCGAGAACGTTCAGGTTGAGCAGGCGAGCATGACCGAAGCGGATAAAGATGCTTTGATGGCAGCAGCCTTTGAGACGTATTTCCGGGACAGCACATTGATGGGAACGCCTGCCAAGTGCGCTCGCCTTGTAGAGAAGCTGGCCGAATTAGGAGTTGACGAGATAGCCTGTCTGGTTGATTTCGGGGTTGATACAGACTCCGTGCTTGAGAGCCTGAGCCTCTTAAATGATCTGAGAGAACATTTCGACGAAGCGGTCTCCGGTTGAAGAGCAATAACATGAGCGAGCGTGGGAAATTCTAATGAGCGATCTAGCAGAGAGAATTGCCGCGTTGAGTCCTGAGCAACGCGCCTTGTTTGAAACGCGGCTCAAGAAGCAGGGACTAAGCGCGCCTCAAGCGCAGGGGATACCGCGCGTCGAGCGCAACCCGTCCAACCTCTACCCGCCTTCCATTGACCAGGAGCGATTGTGGTTCATAGACCAGTTGCAGCCCGGCAATACGGCTTACAATATCTTCACCGCCAGCCGCCTCCAAGGGCCGCTCGATGTCCACGTGATGCAGCGCGCCTGCAACGAACTGCTCCGACGCCATGAATCCCTGCGCACCACTTTCAAGGTGGTTGAAGGGCAGCCTATGCAGTTTGTTGCTCCGACCCTTGAACTGGCTATGACGCCCGTTGATTTAGAGTCGCTGCCGGAAGAGGAGCGTGAATTGGAAGCGTTGCGCCGTGTGACGGAAGAGTTCTCCACGCCTTTTGATCTGGAAAAGGGGCCGCTCATTCGCGCCGGTCTGCTGCGATTGGCCCCGCAGGATCACGTTTTGTATCTCAACATGCACCACAGCGTCACAGACCGCTGGTCGGGCGCTATAATTGAAAAAGATATAGGAGTGTTCTACCAGTCCTTTCTTAATGGACAGCCGTCGCCGCTTGCGGAGTTACCCATTCAATTCGCGGATTACGCCGTCTGGCAGCGCGAGAGAATGCACGGCGAAGCTTATCAGGCCCAACTCGCTTATTGGAAGAAACAGTTGGAGGGCGCGCCCTTCGTGTTGGAATTGCCTGCGGACAACCCGCGCCCGGCAATTCAAACTTTTCTGGGCGCGCGTGTCTACTTTCATCTGTCTAAAGCCTTGCTCGAAGCTCTCAGGGAACTGAGCCGGGAGGAAGGCGCGACGATGTATATGATACTGATGGCGGCTTACAAGCTTTTGCTCTGCCGCTACACGGGGCAGGAGGACATCATAGTCGGTTGTTCAATCGCCAATCGTGATCGCCCGGAGACGCAAGACATGGTTGGGTTCCTGCTCAATCTGCTCGTCCTGCGCACAGACCTTTCGGGAAATCCCAGCTTTCGTGAGTTGCTCATCCGCGAGCGCGAAACGGCTCTAGGCGCTTACGCGCATCAGGACTTGCCTTTCGGCAAACTGGTTCAGGAATTGCGCCCCAAGCAAGACCCCAGCCGTAATCCTATCGCCCAGGCAGCTTTCATCTACCTGGATTTTCCAGAGTTGACGACGATGGAGCCAATGGGATTGAAAGCCACTCCTCTTGTTGTCGATAACGGCGCATCCAGATTTGATCTGACGCTCGCTTTGGTGGAAACACCTGACGGCCTCGAAGGCTCTCTGGAGTACATAGAGGGGCTGTACGAACGCACACGCATCGAGCGCATGGCGAAGCACCTGGAAACTTTACTGCAAGGAATCGTCGCCAATCCAGATGGTCGCATCAGAGAGCTTCCACTGCTCACTTCAGAAGAGAGAGACCGCCTGCTCTTTGAATGGAACGACAATCATCGAGATGCGCCGCCTTATCGCGTCATACAACAACTGGTCGAAGCGCAAGTCGAGCGCACGCCTGATGCCATAGCTCTTGAATTCGAGGGGCAAGCAATCACCTATTACGAACTTGACGGTCGCGCCAACCAGTTAGCGCGCTTCTTAGAGAGGCGCGGCATTGGCCCTGAAGTGAGAGTCGCTCTTATGATCGAGCGCTCTATGGAACAGGTAGTCGGCTTGTTGGGCGTGCTCAAGGCAGGAGGAGTTTACGTGCCGCTCGATGCCAGTTCCCCACGCGAGCGCGTGAGCTTCATGATGGCAGATGCGAGAGTGAGAGTGTTGTTGACGAAAGGCGTATTGAGCGAGGGGTTGGTGACGGGCGGCCTTGAGATAGTGGACCTGGATAGGGATTGGAGTGAGATTGCGCTTGAGAGCGCAGAGCGAGTCGAGAGCGGAGTGGATGAAGGATGCGCGGCATACATCATCTACACATCGGGTTCGACGGGAGAGCCGAAAGGAGTAGTGGTCAGTCATCGCAGCCTTGTTAACTCAATCCTGATGCAGACTTCTTACGGTAGGGAGCCTCTGCGGAATACCTTGCTACTGATGTCCTATATTTTCGACGGCTCGTTGTTGAGTATCTTTACGACACTGAGTCAGGGTGGAACGCTGACGATTCCACGCGAAGAAGATCAGGCGGACACTCTGCAAATAGCTCGACTCGTTGACGAGAAGCGCACGACACATCTATGGCTTGTTCCATCACTCTACTCATTGCTGATAGAGCAGACGCAGCCGGAGCAGCTAGAGTCTCTGCGCGAGGTTCACGTCGGGGCAGAAGCTTGTCCTATGCAACTTGTGGAAAGGCATTATCAACTTCTCCCGCAATGCACATTGTTCAACGTCTATGGGCCAACGGAAGCAACCATCTGGTCTACCTCTTATCAGTGCCGTGCCGAAGTTTCCGAGAAGCTTGTGCCCATTGGACGAGTCGGCACAAACATGCAGGCTTACATCCTCGATAAGCATCTGGAACCAGTGCCGGTCGGTGTCGCCGCAGAACTCTACATCGGCGGCAGCGGAGTGGCACGGGGCTACTTGAACCATCCAGAGATGACGGCAGAGAAGTTCATTCCTAACCCGTACAGCAGAGAGGGCGGAGAGAGACTGTACCGGACAGGAGACATGGCGCGGTACAGGGAGGACGGGAAGATAGAGTTCGTGGCACGTGTTGACCATCAGGTGAAGGTGCGCGGCTATCGAATAGAGTTGGGAGAGGTGGAGGCGGCACTGTGCGAATTGGAGTGGGTGCGGAGTGCAGTAGTGATGGCACGCGAGGATGAGCCGGGTGACAAACGTCTCGTGGCCTATCTTGTCACCGATGAGGAGCAGAGAGCGGCGACGCAGGAATTGCGAGAGCGCTTGAAACGTAGATTGCCGGAATACATGATTCCGGCATCGTTCATCTTTCTCGAAGAGATGCCGCTGACGCCCAATGGCAAAGTTGATCGTTGCGCCTTGCCTCCGCCGAACTGGATGGAGTCTAAGCATAGAGAGGCTTATGAAGCCCCTCGAACGATGACGGAAGAGATGCTGGCGAAACTCTGGGGCAACGTGCTGGGGCTTGAACGGGTGAGCGTTCATGGCAACTTCTTTGAACTGGGCGGTGATTCTCTGTTAGCCACGAAACTCGCTTTTCAAGTGCGCAGGGCATTTGAAATCGAGTTGCCTTTAACGACTCTCTTCCGGCATCCAACTATCGCAGCCCTAAGCACGCTTGTCGAAAACGAACTGGCTAGACAAATGGATGAACTCACCGAAGAGGAAGCCGAGCAGTTGCTCAAAAACAGTCTGGAGTCTGGAGTCAAAAACTAAAAACTCTGTCTTTTGACTCCAGACTTCTAACTGATTAAGGAAGAAGCATGTCCATCGGCGATACGACGGCTCGACTATCTAAGCTTTCGGCGGCAAAGCGTGCGTTGCTCGAAAAACGTTTGCAGAGCCGTATGGCCGAGATTGCTGAAGCGCAGACGATTCGGCGGCGGAGCAATTATGAAAGCAATCCGCCGCTCTCATTTGCGCAGCAGCGATTGTGGTTCATAGACCAGTTAGAACCCGCTAGTTTCGCATACAATATTACGACGGCGCTGCGCCTTATCGGCTTGCTCAATGTCAATGCTTTAGAGCGCTGCCTCAACGAGATCGTTCGTCGCCACGAAGCGCTACGAACAACCTTTGCCCTGAACCATGAAGAGCAACCCGTACAGGTCATCGCGCCGGAGTTGAAGCTCTCCCTGCGAGTCGAAGACCTAAGCCCATTGCCGGAAGCGGAGCGTGAGGCCGAAGCCGTGCGCCTGGCAACTCATGAAGCGCAATGCCCCTTCGACCTCGCGCGAGGCCCGTTGCTGCGAGCGCGCCTGCTGCGCTTAGGCGAAGAGGATCACGCACTGCTGTTTACGATGCACCACATCATCTCGGACGGCTGGTCAATGGGTGTGCTGGTGCGTGAGGTGGGGACAATCTACTCGGCCTACGCGCAGGGTGAGGACTCTCCGCTGGAGGAGTTGGCAATTCAGTATGCCGACTACTCTGTGTGGCAGAGAGAGTGGCTTGCTGGCGAAGTGTTGGATGAGCAACTCTCTTACTGGAAAAAGCAGCTTGGCGGCGAACTGCCGATACTGTCATTGCCGACCGATCATGCGCGCCCGCCGGTGCAGAGTTTTCACGGGGGGCATGAGTTGTTCGCGCTCACGAAAGATTTATCAGATGGACTCAAGCGCCTGAGCCACTGCGAAGACGCAACACTCTTCATGACGCTGCTGGCGGCTTTTCAGGTCTTGCTCCACCGTCACACCGGCCAGGAAGATATTCTGGTAGGCGCGCCCATCGCCAACCGCAGCCGCCCTGAGACCGAACCGCTCATAGGCTTCTTCGTCAATACGCTGGTGCTCAGAACTGACCTCACCGGCAACCCCACTTTCAGGGAACTGCTGCGTCGAGTGCAGAAGATGGCGCTTGGAGCTTACGCGCATCAGGACTTACCCTTTGAAAAACTGGTCGAAGAACTGCATCCCGATAGAGACCTAAGCCGCAATCCGTTGGTTCAAATCGTCCTCGCTCTACAGAACACGCCGATGGGTGATCTGGAATTACACGGACTCACCATTCGCCCGCAAGAGTTCGAGAGCGACGTGGTGAGACTTGATCTGGAATTTCATCTACATGAGCTGCCGGAGGGTCTGGGCGGAGTCATGGCCTACAATGCCGGTCTCTTCGAGAAAGGGACGATCCGGCGTCTCCTCGAACATTTCACGATTCTACTGGAAGGAATCGTCGCCAATCCAGATGGTCGCATCAGGGAGTTTCCACTGCTCACTTCACAAGAGCGTCATCGCCTGCTTTACGAGTGGAACGACGCTCATCAAGATGCGCTGCCCGATCACACCATGCATGAACTGGTCGAAGCGCAGGTCGATTGCACGAACATGCAGGCTTACCTACTCGATCAGTCACTAGAGCCAGTGCCGGTCGGTGTTACGGGAGAACTCTACATCGGCGGCAGCGGAGTGGCACGGGGCTACTTGAACCATCCAGAGATGACGGCAGAGAAGTTTATACCGCACCCGTACAGCAGAGAGGGCGGAGAGAGATTGTACCGGACAGGAGACATGGCGCGGTACAGGGAGGACGGGAAGATAGAGTTCGTGGCACGTGTTGACGAGCAGGTGAAGGTGCGCGGGCATCGCATTGAGCGAGATACGCCGGAGGAAGAGTTCATCGCACCGCGCACGCCGGTCGAGGAATTGCTGGCTAAAATCTGGTGCGAAGTGCTCAAGGTCGAAAGCATTGGTGTCAACGATAACTTTTTCGATTTAGGCGGCCACAGCTTGCTTGCCATGCAGCTTATCTCGCGCGTGCGTAAAAGCTTCACCGTCGATCTGCCCGTGCGCAGCCTCTTCGAGTCGCCGACGGTCACAGGGCTGGCACAACGAATCGAAGCGGCAACGGAATCCGGGAAGGCGGCATTGGCTCAGCCCCTCGTTCCGGTCTCGCGCGAGGCTGCTCTTCCGCTCTCATTTGCGCAGCAGCGCCTCTGGTTTATACACCAGCTTGAGCCAAGCAGCTCAGCTTATAACATGCCCGTCGCGGTGCGTCTCAAAGGCCGATTGGATTTCGCGGCGCTTGAGCGGACGCTGAGCGAGATTATCAAGCGTCACGAGAGCCTGCGCACAAGCTTCCGCTTAAGCGACGGGCATCCTGTGCAAATCATCGCCCCGCCCGAAGAGGTGGCCCTGCCTGTCCTTGACCTCAGCCACATGCCGGAACGCGAGCGCATGGCGGAAGCGCACAATCTCGCGGCAGCGGAGGCGCGGCAATCGTTCGATTTGGAGCATGGCCCACTTTGTCGCGCCAGCCTCCTGCGTCTAGGCCCAGAAGATCACATACTGCTGTTTACCATGCACCACATTATAACGGACGGCTGGTCAATGGGTGTGCTGGTGCATGAGGTGGGAGCACTTTACCGTGCCTTCGCTGAGGGCGAGCAGTCGCCGCTTGCTCCATTGCCGATTCAGTATGCGGATTTCGCTTACTGGCAGCGCAAAGTTCTGGAAGGCGAGGTGCTGGAAGCTCATTCGCGGTACTGGGAAAAACAGCTTGGCGGAACGCTTCCGGTCATGGAGTTGCCCACAGATAGACCCAGACCATCTGTCCAAAGTTTTCGCGGCGCAAGCCAGATGCTAAACCTCTCTGCGAGCCTGGTCGAGAAGCTGAAGGCATTGGCTCGGCGTGAAGGCGTGACCTTCTTCATGCTGCTGCTTGCAGCTTTCAAGGCCATGCTCTATCGCTACACTGGAGAGGAAGAGATCATCGTCGGCTCTCCGATTGCTAATCGTAACCGTGTAGAGGTTGAGGGTCTCATAGGGTTCTTTGTAAACACGCTGGTGCTGCGCACAGACCTTTCGGGGTCTCCGAATTTCCGCGAGCTATTAAAGCGCGTGCGAACAGTTGCCCTAGAAGCTTACGCGCATCAGGACATGCCTTTTGAGCAACTCGTCGAGCATCTACAACCGGAGCGGAGCACGAACCGGCATCCATTGTTTCAGGTAATGTTCCAGTTGGAGAACGCGCCGGAGGGTGAAGCATTGCTGCCCGGCCTGACCTTGCAGCCTGTAGAGGTCGAGCGAACGACGACTCAGTTCGATCTGAGCCTTGACTTGATGGAAGACACAGAAGGACTCGTGGCTGTGGCAGAGTACAGCACTGACCTGTTCGACGGCTCGACCATCGCGCGGATGCTGCGCCATTTTCAGAACGTGCTGGAAGGCATCGCCAACAACGAGAACGCGCGCATTACGCAATTGCCGCTGCTGACAACTGCGGAGCGCGATCAATTATTAGTCGGGTGGAATGACACCGCTAAAAATTATCCTGTTGGGGAGTGCCTGCACCAGTTGTTCGAGGCACAGGTTAAGAGAACGCCCGAACGGGTCGCCGTCGAAGGCTTCGGGGAGCAGTTGACCTATGCTGAACTCAACAGCCGTGCGAATCAACTGGCGCACTACCTGCGAAGCATAGGCGTCCGCGCGGAGATGCGTGTCGGCGTGTTGATGGAGCGCTCGCTGGAAATGGTAACCGGATTGCTCGCCGTCTTAAAGGCTGGCGGGGCATATGTGCCGCTCGACCCGCGTTATCCGAAACAACGCCTGGCCTTCATGTTAGAGGATGCTCAAGCCTCTGTGCTCTTAACCGAGGAGAGGTTGAAGGAAGTGATGCCGGAGCATCAGGCGCAAGTCGTCTGCTTAGAGATTGATTCGGAAACAATCGCGCACGAGAGCACGCTTGATCCTACTAATGTCACCGCAGCCGAAAATCTGGCCTATGTCATCTACACTTCCGGCTCGACGGGACAGCCGAAAGGCGTGGGCGTCAGTCACAAGTCTTTGGTCAACCATCAAGCGGCTGTGCGAGATGATTTCGACCTGTCCGCCTCCGACCGTGTTCTACAGTTCGCCTCGCTCAGTTTCGATGTGGCGGCGGAGGAAATCTTTCCCACGCTACTCGGCGGCGCGACCCTTGTGCTGCTCAATGAGCAGATGCAAGGTCTCGGCACAATGCTCCTGCATGAGATCGAAGAGCAGAGCGTGACCGTGCTTAACCTGCCAGCTTCGGCCTGGCACGAGTGGGTGGGCGAGTTGGCACAGT
>DATHJK010000436.1:0-3448 GCA_035316225.1 Pyrinomonadaceae bacterium | reverse complement strand
GGACGCTCTGCCCTAATCTTCGTGCTGCCTTCAGGCGGCCACCACCTGCGCCCGTCCTCCATATATTTATCGAACTCTTCGGAGAGCCGTTGAACGCGGGCGACGTAATCGGGATCGGTCGCCATTTCCGTGAGACGCACTTCAGAAGATTCTGCGAGCAGACGGCGCGGGTTGTGCTCGCACTCTTCCCACACGAACGGGTCTAAGTCCCTGAAGACAGCCGTGCCGCCCGGCGTCCAACTCCACCAGTAGTTCCACGCTATGCGCTCCAGCGGGCGCAACGGCTCCGGCAATCTTGTCTCTTGTACAGACATGTCTCTAAACACATTCTCAACTTGAGCCATTAATCTTCCGTTCCTGTTTCCTAATTGGATTGACTAAATCTCTGGTGACGTAAAAACATCTCGGCATCGCTCGTCTTAAAGAAAACGAATCTAACTTCTTCAATCGAATGCTCAGCAGATTTCAAGAAATTTTCTACTGCTTGCGAGGATATAACTGCGGCTTCCGAGCGCGGGTAACTGAACGCGCCCGTCGAGATAGAGGGGAAAGCTACTGAAGAAAGGCCGTGCTCGGAGGCAAGCCGGAGCGAGTTTCTGTAGCAAGCCGCGAGAAGCTCGGCCTCGCGCCCTTCCTGCATTCCGAAGATTGGGCCAACCGTGTGAATCACATGACGCGCGGGCAGATTGCCCCCCGTTGTAATCACAGCCTCTCCTGTGGGCAAACCTTTCGTATAAGTATTCCGGCGAATCTCGCGGCATTCTTCCAGAATCTTTGCCCCACCCACGCGATGGATCGCCCCGTCCACTCCGCCACCACCCATCAAACTTGAGTTCGCAGCATTGACCACGGCATCCACACGTTCCCGCGTGATGTCGCCCACAATCACACGCACACGCCCATCAAGAAAAGTCTCTATCATAAAAAAATAGTGATAAGTGATGAGTGATAAGTGATAAGAGAGAGAAGAATAGAGAAGACAGAATCCAGAAGTCAGAAGATAAGAGTTTTACATTCTGTCTACTGACTCCTGTCTTCTGCTTTCTCTTATCACTTATCACTCATCACTTATCACTTCCCCTCTTATCTCTACGCTAACTTCGTCGAACATGTCCTGACGGCGCACCGCTTCGGCAACGCCTTTTGCCTTATGTTCGGTCAGCGGATGATTCGGGTCTGTGCTTGCGATCTCGAAGAGGCGGTCGTCCAGCATGACTACGCCTAGAGAGCTTAGCGGCACGCCGGGCGTGACCAGTATGTCGCCCATGTTGTGAATCTTGAAACTGCCGGTCTGCTCGACCCAATCTTCTATGAACGGGTCGCAGAGGGCGTGACGGGCTTCTTCTTCGGTTAGGTACGCGCCGTCAACTATAAGACAGTATTCGCGTCCTGCGTTGGTCTTCATCGGAGTGAGCTGTACGGGTCTGGTGGCGGCGCTCTGTGTTTGCGTGGCGCAGCAACCGGGCGTAACTTTACCACCGAAGAGGCGCGCACGGCAAAAATTTTCATCAAAAAGATTAACGCCGCCCGTGTGCAAAACAGCACACGGGCGGCGTTAACGGTTGATGCGGGAGCTTCTGTCTAACTTTTAATAAGCGGTCGAGCTGCGGTCGTTCAGCACCTGGCGGAAACGCTCGAAGTAGGCGTTGAAAGTTACGAAGTCGGTCGTGCCCTGAAAGAAGGCTCGTCCGCCCGTCTCTTCCGCCAGACGACTGAGCGAAGCTTGGCCGTAGAAGCTGGCCGTGCGATTGAAACTGGTAAGCCCGACGCTGGGCGCGTAGAACGTGTAAACGGCAACGTTGCGTTTCTTCGCTTCTTTGATTGCGCGCTGAAGGTCAAGCGTGTTGCCAGCAGCCGTCACGTCAAACCCTTCGGAAGTGTCAAGCCCGTCCGAAATCAGAAGCAGCGCGTTCTGGTTGCTCCCCTGATTATCGAACCGGCGAAGAGCTTCAATGACTTCGACGTAAGGATTGTAGGACGTGGCCGATGCGCTCGCAGAAGGTATGCGCAAAGAGAGCGCGGCACGCTCCAGATCGGTCGTGAACGGCTGGCGTACCTGAAGCGAGCCGCTCGTTATGTATCCAATCATCACACGCGAGCCATCGGGCAGGCTTCTGATAAAATCGCGCGTCACGTTAAGCTCGTTCCCTACGTGCGAGACCAGATCGTCCTGAATCAAAATAGCGAGATTCAGTTTCGGCTGCACACGAGCAGCGCTGCCTTCATGCTCACCCGAATCGACAGCAAACGCTGTCTGATTGAGTGAGAAGCCCGCGAAGATAGCGAGGAGTGCGAAAAATGCGAAAAACTTCCTGAACATTTTACTTCTTTCCTTTTGACTTAAGTGCCCGAAATTGAATTCGGGCTGTTACTAATTTTTGTCCGAATTTTAGATGCGGGAAATGGCCTGGATGTAGCCTGTGAAAAGCAAGAAGAAAGTACAGGACAGCGCTTACGAGCCGATTTTCAATTTTTAATTCACGTCTTTAGACGTGTAGAGGCTTTCTCTTTATCTATCATGAAGCTTGCATACGCCATTGGCGTCGCAGGGAGGTGGAATTCCGAAGAGCGTGTAGCGGCGACGCCCAACCCAACCGTATAGGCGCGGCCCCAAAAAGGTGAAAGGCCATATGGAAAGAATGGGCGCGAGCGCGCGCCAGCCGGGGAACACCCGCAGAACTTCCAGCCACGCCCAGTAGCCGCTCGTCCAGCGTCCTTTCGCATCCCTCACATGCATCTCTTCCGAAAGTTCAGCCAGCGTGTACTGCTTCGCGCGTTCCTGATTCTCAGGCGAGTTGTAGTCCAGCCACTCTATCCTCTTCTTTCTGTCGAAAGGCTCCACGCGCGCGCGCATCCAACGGCACAAAGGGCATTGACCGTCAGTGTAAATTTCTATACGACTCTCGGAGATCATAGCTTCAGGGAAATTACACGCGCCTTTACTGTGAAGGAAGATTCTCTTTACGGTCAGACAGTACAATAAGATTGACGATGTGGGCAACGGCGCGATTCGTCTTTGTATCTATGTGGATTAGTTATAGTATGCAAGTCTCCTTCTTCAGAAAGGCGCATCAGATGAAAGTCAAACTGTTTGTGACCGCTTTCATCCTCGCAACAGCGGCTCTTATTTTCGTAATCTCCGCAGGATCGCGTCAGGCCAGCCCGGCTTCCATCACGAATCTTCTATACGAAACGGAAGCGAGCGATTCGGCTGTAGCGCGCGACCGTTTAATTGCCGCTCAGCACGCGGCGCGAGCGCCCGATCTGGCGGCGGGCGCGTGGATAAATTCCGACCCGCTCAAGCTTTCAGCCTTGCGCGGGCGCGTAGTGCTCGTGGATTTCTGGACTTTCGGCTGCTACAACTGCCGCAACACTCTGCCCGCTCTGAAGCGCTGGGACATAGAGTACCGCGAGCGTGGGCTGACAATCCTGGGAGTTCATTCGCCCG
>DATHJK010000435.1:0-13365 GCA_035316225.1 Pyrinomonadaceae bacterium | reverse complement strand
TTGATCTGCGCTGGCGCGGACTTCGCCCTGTAATTCATCAAAGCGGAGCATCCCTCGATCTGTGAGGAGAATAGTGTCGCCTGTAACGCACTTGGGGTCTGAAGGAGAGAACGTGCCAATGCCTATGCGCTCTTTCTCGGAGAAGACCACGCGCTCGACTCGCACGTCTTCGTGTCGTCCCTGGTACTCGTGCTCAAGAGCGTAACGACATTGCGGGCAGAGGTCGCCTTCAATGTAGATTCCGTAGTGCTTTTCAATCTCGGCTCGAAGCTGCTGCGGAATCAGGTGCAGAGGCTCTTCGTGCATGGGGCAGCCCTTGATTGAATAGACCGCGCCCTCGTCGCGGCGCGTCCAATCTTCAAGGCCGCGCTTGAGCATGGTCACAATCGTTGACTTGCCGCCGCCTACAGGCCCCATCAGAAGAAGTATGCGCTTGCGAACTTCAAGACGCTGCGCAGCCGACTTGAAGTATTCGACGATGCGCGCAATCGGCTCCTCTATTCCGAAGAGTTCCGCAGCGAAGAAGTTGTAGCGCGCCACCTCGTCGCGCGTGCCCTCGTTCAGTTTCTCTATGCCCGCAGCGTGAATCATGTCGTTCATGCGTGCGTGCGAGAGTTGGGCCACGCGCGGATTCTGCGCGACCAGTTCGAAGTAATCGCGGAAAGTGCCTTCCCAGCGCAGCGCTTCCCGTTCGCGGCGAAGTGATTCCAGCCGCTCGCTTATATTGAATTTATTGCTGCCATCCTGCTCTTGCATAGCCTTTAATTAAACCTCTCGGCTTCGTTGCGCGCGTGGACGGCGTGTGGGAAATAGCACGCCCGGTGATTCATATAGCAACTCGCGTGCGTGTTGAATTGTCTGGGAGCCGACGCACGCGAAATTACCCGTCAGGCTTCGTGCCTCGATATGCGCCCTCGTTGTCACGCGCGCGTTTAGCGTGACCGACCCATCTTCGAGACCGTCTCATGGTTCAGTTGATTTTCAAATCGAGCAAGCTCTGGATGGACGCCTCTGATTTTGGCGGCTCGCCCGTTTCGCCTATTTCGGCCCCCGAAACTGCTGCGCATAATTATAGCACAGTGCGCAAGAGCCAAAGTCAACCCTTATTTTCCTGGGAGAGAACGATGCTCGGATGCACGTCGCGGCCAGCACTCCGGTAAACACCCACGGCAATCAGGTTTCCCTGTTCGTCTCGCATCCTTACGAGCTTGCCTTCCGGCCAATTTTCTTCAGAATCGTGGGGAACGCGAATGGCCTGGCCGTTCGATGCCCGGCGCGCTTCTTCGCTGGTTAGATGCATGAAAGGCAGACTGGAGAGCGCTGCGTCAGTAGAGATGAGAATTTTCGAGATTTCATAGCGTTGGGCGATTCCTTCAAGCTCTTCCAGAGTTACAGCATCGCCGATTTTGAAAGAGCCTGCGCGCGTTCGCCTCAAGCTCGCCAGATGCGCTCCAGCACCCAGCCGCTCGCCAACGGATTCGGCCAGCGTGCGAACGTAAGTCCCCGCCGAGCAGACCACGCGCACGCTCAAATCTTGCGCCCCATCCTCGCGCCCTTTGAGAAGCGCGCCCTCTGTTTCTACCGCTTCCAGTTCATAAATATGAACGCGCACGGCCTTTCGCTCTACTTCAATTCCGCGCCGCGCCAACTCGTAAAGTTTTTGCCCGGCAACTTTTTTAGCCGAATACATAGGCGGCACCTGCTCAATCTCGCCTCGAAGAGAATCGAGCGCCGCTTCTATCTCATCATCAGTCCAGTTCGTCTTTTGATTATCTATGATTCCATCAACTTTGCGCCGCGCGCCCGTCATGTCGCCCGTGTCGGTCGCATAGCCCATACGAATCACTGCCTCGTACTCCTTCTCCGCGCCGCTCAAAAACTGCGCAAGGCGCGTTGCGCGCCCCACCAGCACGACCAGCACGCCCGTTGCAAACGGGTCGAGCGTGCCTGTGTGCCCCACACGCCGCTCATGCAGGATTCTTCGGACGCGCGCAATGACATCATGCGAAGTCAGTCCCGCCGGTTTATCCACAATCAATATGCCGTCCATGCTTAAAATCTAGAATCTAAAATTCAAAAGCGCAACAGTTTGTATTGCAGTTGCCGCGTGCGTTAAATTTGAAGCGATGAGAAAACAGTGGACGAAGAGGGTGCAGCGCGACCACGACGAGCCGGAGAAGCCGCGCGTGATTGACCCGGAAAAGGCGCGCGAGCGGACAATGCAGCGCGCCGTGAAGTTGCTTGCGGCCAAGCCTCGCTCAATCGCAGAGTTGCGCGAGCGGCTTCTGGAAAAGCAGTGGACTAATGAAGAGATTGTTGACGGGGTGCTTGCGAAACTGCGCGAGTACGGCTACTTGAATGATGAAAGGTTCGCGTTCGGGTTTGCGTCCTACAGGGTGAAGCAGAAGCCTGTGGGACGACGCCGCCTCGAACGCGACCTCAACCTTAAAAAGGTCTCGAAGGAGACGGCGAACGAAGCCCTCGATCTGGTTTACGAAGAGACGCCCGAAGAGGATTTGGTTGACCGCGCGATTGAAAAACGTGTGCGATTGCGCGGAAAGCCGAAGACACGCGCAGAAGTCAAGAGCCTCTTCGACCACCTGCTTCGTCAGGGCTTTTCATACGAACTCATCAGCGAGAAAGTGCGCAAGGCTTCGGCCCTGAACGTTGACGAAGAGGAGGCTGAATGAATTTTGGCCGCTTCGCTCGCCTGCTCTCTGCGTGCTACACTTAGCGTACGGCCAGTAGTCAGACTGAAAACATATTTAATGTTTTCTACAGACTACTGGCTACTGACTTCTGACTACTTTTACTTATTATGACCGGAAACGAAATTCGAGAATTTTTTCTGAAATATTTTGAGGAGCGCGGCCACCGTCGCGTGGCTTCAAGCCCGCTTCTGCCCGCGAATGACCCGACGCTTCTATTCACGAACGCAGGAATGAATCAGTTCAAGGACGCATTTCTTGGGCTGGAAAACCGTGACTATAAGCGCGCCTGCTCTTCGCAGAAGTGCATACGAGCCGGCGGCAAACATAATGACCTGGACGAAGTTGGAAAGACGGCGCGCCATCACACCTTCTTCGAGATGCTGGGCAACTTCTCCTTCGGCGATTACTTCAAGCGCGAAGCCATAGAGTATGCGTGGGATTTTCTGGTCAACAAGCTCAAGCTAGACCCCGAAAGAATGTGGTTCACAGTCTTCGGCGGCGACGATGAAGTGCCTGCTGACGAAGAGGCCGCAGCGCTGTGGGTTGAAGTCGGCGCGCGTCCCGAACGAGTTCTTCGTTTCGGTCGCAAAGATAATTTCTGGCAGATGGCCGAGACAGGCCCCTGCGGGCCTAACTCCGAGATTAACTACTATCTTGGCGAGCACCCTGAAGACCCAGAGTTCAACCGCGCTGATCTGGTCAACGGGCCGGGCGACACGACTATGGAGATTTGGAATCTGGTCTTCATGCAGTACAACCGCATCGAGGAAGAGAAAGGCAAGTATAAACTTGAACCTCTGCCTGCTCCGTCCGTTGATACAGGCGCAGGATTGGAGCGCCTTGCGGTCGTGATGCAGGGCGTGCTCTCAAATTACGACACAGACCTCATTCGACCGATTATTGAATTCACTGCGAAGCTTGCGGACAGGCATTACGAGCCGGATACGCAGGAAGGTTTTGCTATGCGCGTCATAGCCGATCATGCGCGAGCGGCTGCCTTCTCAATCGCAGACGGAATCCTGCCCGGCAACGAAGGACGAAACTATGTTCTGAGGAAGATAATGCGGCGCGCTATCTATCAGGGACACCACGCGCTGCAATTTGAAGATTCGTTCTTCCACAAAGTGACCGATTTCGTCGTTGACGAGATGCGCGAAGCTTATCCGGAGATTGAAGCCTCGCGTGATTTCATTGAACGCATGGTCAATTTAGAGGAAGAGCGGTTCGGCTCTACTCTAACAGTTGGGTTGCAGAAACTGGATGCGCTTTTCTCTTCAATCAAAGATGGCGTGATGCCGGACTACAAAGAACTTGCGCGCCTTTACGACACTTTCGGCACGCCGCGCGATCTTGTTCGCGTGAGTCTGGAAGAGCGCGGGTTTGTGATTGGCGAAGAAGAGTTCAACGAAGCTTTCGACGCGGCGCTGCGCGAATTGCAGCAATCGGGCGCGAGCGTGCAGGCTCATGGGCGCGCGAAAGTTAAGCCCGTCTATCAGCAGGTTCTTGATAGAGCCGGGCGCAGCGAGTTTAGAGGGTACGAAGAGACGAACACTGTTGACGCGCGCGTAGTCGCTCTGATTAAGGGCGATGAGGAAGTAAACGAATTGAGCGAGGGAGAAGAGGGCGAGGTCGTTCTTGACCGCACACCTTTTTACGCAGAAGCGGGCGGGCAAGTTGGCGACACAGGCGTTTTCACGACGAGCGCTGCTCACGCGAATGTCAACGACACCGTTTCGCCCGTGAGCGGGCTTATCGTTAATCGCGTGACGGTTAATCGTGGCAGATTGCGCGTTGGCGATGAAGTGATAGCGCAAGTTGATGTCGAAAAGCGCGATGCTACCAGACGCAATCACACTGCTACTCACCTGATGCACGCGGCTTTGCGCGAAGTTCTCGGCGCTCATGTGAAGCAGGCGGGGTCTGTTGTCGCGCCAAACTATTTGAGGTTTGATTTCACGCATTATCAACCGCTCTCGCGTGACGAGATTGCGGAGATTGAACGGCTGGTCAATTATCACATTCTGCGAAATGAGCGTGTGCAGACGGACGTGCTGCCGCTGGAAGAGGCTATGCGGACGGGCGCGATGGCGCTGTTCGGAGAGAAGTATGCGGAGAAGGTGCGCGTGTTGAGCGTGCCGGGCGTCGCGGGCGATGTCTTCTCTAAGGAGCTTTGCGGCGGCACACACGTTCGCGCTACGGGCGACATAGGGCTGTTCAAGATAACGAGCGACGAATCAATCGCTTCGGGCACGCGACGCATACGCGCCGTCACGGGCGTTGATGCGCTCATGCGTTTTCAGGAAACCGAAGCGCTGGTTGACCACGTTGCCAACGACCTGCGCGCTTCGCGCCAGGACATTCCCGCTACGATCAACCGTCTTCAGGAAGAGTTGAAACGGTCGCGGCGCGAGATGGACGAGCTTCGTTTGAAGATAGCTACGGGCGCAATCGGCGCGTCCGGCTCGAACGGCGACGAAGCGCGCGAAATCTCAGGCGTGCGTGTGCTTGCGCGCGAGGCTAATGGTCTGGACGCAGCAGGCATGCGCCAGCTATCGGACAAGTTTCTAGCTCAGATTAAATCCGGCGTCGTAATCCTGGGTCGCAGCAACGATGGCAAGGTCTCGCTTATCGTTCGCACTTCCGATGATTTGACGAAACGAGTCCCCGCAGGTCAGGTCATAAAAGAGCTTGCGCCGATTGTCGGAGGTAGAGGCGGAGGCAAAGCGGACATGGCGGAAGGCGGCGGCAGCCAGCCGGAGAAACTGGACGAAGCATTGCAGGCGAGCTATCAGATTGTCGAACGCATGTTAGGCTCGAACGCCTCGGCTGCATAAGAAAAATTTTCTATTCGCGTCGAAACTCTGTAAGCCCGGCCATTGTTGCCGGGCTTATCTTTTGAAACTTCAGGTGACCACCATTTGCGGTCTGCCCGTGACGAAAGCTTCCAGGTTGTCAACGAGTTGATCTGCCAGAATGCGTTGTGCCTCTTGACTAGCCCATGCTACGTGCGGCGTGAGGATGAAGTTCGGGAGTTGAAGGTCTAGCAGAGGGTTTCCTTCGCGCGGCGGCTCCGTGGTTAGAACGTCGAAAGCTGCGCCGCCAATCTTTCCTGCGAGAAGAGAATGTGCCAGGGCCGATTCGTCAACAAGCCCGCCGCGCGCCGTGTTGATGAGAATAGCGTGTGGCTGCATCATCTCAAGCTCGATTGCTCCGATTAGATTCCTTGTCTCTGCGGTCAGAGGGCAATGCAGAGTCACAACATCACAGCTTCGCAAAATCTCTTCAAAGTCAGCGCGCCCCTCACGGATTGTCTGCGCATGCTTTCTCTCCGCAACCAGAACACGCATCCCTACGGCGCGCGCCAATCTCTCCACAGCCTGACCTAGCGCGCCGTAGCCTATGATGCCCAGCGTGCTTTGATCTATGTCGTGAATGGCGTGCGTATGCAGACAGAACTGCGCGGACTGCTGCCACATTCCGCGCCGCACATCTTCGCGGTAGCCCGTGAGTTGACGACGCAGCGCCAGTATGAGCATCAGGACGTGTTCTGGCAGCGAGTGGCGCGCGTAGTTGCGAACGTTCGAGACGACTATCTCGCGCGAGCGACAGTAGCTCAAATCAATATTGTCCACGCCGGTCGCGGCCACTGCTATCATTTTTAATCGCGGCAGTTGGGCCAATTCACTCTCACGCAACGGAAGCTTATTGACGATTGCAATCGTCGCCTCGGTCAGTCTCTCTAAAATTTCACCCGGCGTCGTTCGCGCATACTCCACCCAGTCGTGCTCGAAGCGCGGTCTGGGGAACTCGACCGTGAAAGTGTTTCGTTCAAGAAAGACTATTCGCTCCATAGTGCTAAGAGAACCTTACCAGGAATCATCTTTCAGCGTTCAATTATACGATAACAAACATACGCGCTTACGCTTTGCTACACCACTCGGCTCAAGTTGCAATTCATCGTTGAATGAATACACCCAGGCCGACCTGCATTTAGCTCAATGAAAGCGGCTGCAATAGCCCGTGAGCTTCGCCAACCTATCTCATGGCACAAACGTTGCTCATAACCGTTCGCCGCGAAGCGAGGGCTTTCGAGGCGAACAGGATGGCGGAGTTGAAAGCTCTGTAGAACAAGGCGGAGACCGACGCTCAAAGTGAGGAGATAGCTAGATGAAAAGATTGATGACTCTTTTGATGGCAACGATTCTGATGGCGGGTACGGCGCTGCCTTCCTTCGCCGCAGTCAGACATACAAATAGAGTTAAACCACACGCGACAACCGCGCGCGACTATCGTTCTTCGCAGAGAGTGGAGACGCAACGCGACACGCGCTCGTTCTGGCAGAAGCACCGCAACAAGCTGACGGTGGGCGCAGGCGTAGTCGGCGGCGCAATCGTCGGCGGACTCATTGGCGGCAAGCGCGGCGCAGGGATAGGGATGCTTGCGGGCGGCGCATCATCGGCGCTCTACACCTACAAGCTGCGGAAGAAGAGCCACAGCTATTGAAAATCAAGCATTGAGATTGGTCGCTTAAGCTAAGGTGCGGCCAATAAAAAAGGCCCGGCTGCGAAGGGGAGAGCGCAGCCGGGCCTTTTAATTTAAGCCTGTTACGGAATTGCGGAATAAACGTAGGGCGAAGTTAATCGCAGGCTACAGAATTGATCCTATTTTCCACCCGTGTTCATTAGCGTCTCGCTCATTCTCTTTTTATGAGAACCGTTCATCACATTATTCCAAGAAGCTCCACGTCTCCCTCTTGCAGGCCCAAACCCACCGATGGATTGCTGAAGTACAATCGCTCAATCGTATCGGCATCAACCGGGCGCGAGAACAGATAGCCCTGTGCATACTTGCATTCCAATGACTTGAGCCGCTTATGCTGCTCTGTGGTCTCGACTCCTTCGGCCACGACTTCCATGCCGAGGTTGCGAGCGAGCGTTAGAATGGTTCGCACTATCTCCGCGTTCTCGTTGCCCTCGCTCATGCGGCTGACGAAGGAGCGGTCAATTTTGAGAAGGTTAACGGGGAAGCGGTGCAGGTAGCTCAATGAAGAGTAGCCCGTGCCGAAATCGTCTATGCTCAGGTTCACGTCAAGCGAGCGCAACTGACGTAGCATGGAGGTCGCCATCTCCGCGTTCTCCATGACGACCGATTCCGTAATCTCAAGCCTCAGAAGGCTCGGCTCAAGCCCTGTTGATTCAAGCGTCTGTTTCACCTGGTCAACCAGCGTCATCTGGCGCAATTGTTTGCCGGACAGATTGAGGCTCATTGAAAGGTTTGCTGCCAGTGGGCTGTGCTCCTGCCACCGGCGCATCTGGCGGCACGCTTCACCGAGCACCCATTCACCAATCGGGATGATTAATTCCGTATCCTCGGCAACCGGGATGAACTCTGCTGGCGAGATAAGGCCGCGCTCAGGATGCTGCCAGCGAATGAGCGCCTCGAATCCCGCAAGCTCGCTCGTCTCAAGGTTGATGATCGGCTGGTAATGAAGCATGAACTCCCGGCGCTCGATTGCGCGGCGCAAGTCGTTCTCCAACTGAAGAAGTGACATGGCGCGGGCGTGCATCACCTTGTCGAACACCTCGTAGCGTCCCTTGCCTTCAGCCTTAGCCCTGTACATTGCCGTGTCCGCATCTCGCAAAAGGTCTTCGGCCTTTACATAAGTTAAAGTGGAAAGCGCTATGCCTATGCTCGCAGAAGTGAAGACTTCGTGGCCGCCCAGATGTAGCGGCTGCATCAATTCACGCTGTATGCGCTGGGCTACGTGTATTGATTCGCTTGAATGCTGTATGCCGTTCAGCAGAATTGCAAACTCGTCGCCGCCGAAACGCGCTACGGTGTCCTGCGGTCGCACACA
Source organism: Pyrinomonadaceae bacterium (assembly GCA_035316225.1). Classification (GTDB taxonomy): domain Bacteria; phylum Acidobacteriota; class Blastocatellia; order Pyrinomonadales; family Pyrinomonadaceae; genus 3-1-20CM-3-53-8. The sequence continues at coordinate 4,797 of DATHJK010000435.1, read as the reverse complement.
CCTCTGAAGCCGCTGTGCTATGGTCACCAGAAGGTCATCGCCCAGCGCATGCCCCAGACTGTCATTGATGTTCTTGAAGCGATCAACATCCAGAAAGAGAACAGCGAACATGTGATCCGTGTGATCTTGAGCGCGCTGTATTGCTAACTGAAGGTGGTCTGTAAAAAGCAGACGGTTGGGAAGCCCGGTCATGGAATCATGAAAAGCCACGTGATGCAGTTTGTCTTCGGCCAGCTTGCGCTCCGTTATGTCCTGCACCTGCGTGATGAAGTGTAGCGGCTGCCCTTGCGCGTCGCGCACCACGGAAGCGCTCAGCGTAACCCATACTGTGTGGCCGTGCTTGTGTATGTATCGCTTCTCCAAAGTGCTGGTTACGCTCTCGCCGCCAAGCATTCTATAGACCTCTGCAAAGTTGTGATCCAGGTCTTCGGGATGCGTTATCTCCTGAAAGCGCATGGCGAGAAGCTCTTTCTCTGAATAGCCCACGATCTCGCAGAGCGATTTATTGACCTGAACCCAGTGCCCGTCCGTGGAGACCAGCGCCATACCTATGGCCGCATAGTCGAACGCGCTGCGAAAATGCTCGAATGCGTTGCGATAGTGCTCCTCGCTCTCCTGGAGCGCGCCGCGTATGCGTTCCTGCTCCGCTATGTGCTTGTTCAATTCCCAGACATGTCGCTCGGCCTGCTCTGCCTGCGCTGTCGTCGCTTCAATGTTCTTGCGATACGTTCTGTAGGTGAAGTAGATGATAGAGATCGTCGGGATGACAACTATCAATGCGTAGAAGCCGCCGATGTAAACCAGTTTGGCGGTGATGCCTGCGGCGGTTGCGCCCGCATAATATGTTATCGAAGACCAGAGGTAGAAGCGCGTCCAGGTGGGCCAGAAGGGTTCGTCTCTCCTGAAGGATTCAAGCAGCGCGGCAAGGCCGGAGTTGACGGAATACTGCACCAGTGCCATCACGAAGATGGAAGTGATGAAGCTGGCCGAAAGTTTTCCCTGCGGCAGCGCCGTCAGCGACCCGAATAGATAACAAATCACCAATACGGTGGCGCAGGTCGAGACGGCCAGCATCATCCCGTTGTAAAAGATGGTGGATGGTCTACGGCTGAAACGAAACGACGAGCAGAGGGCTTCAGCGGCAGCAAGCAGTATCGCAAGCTCGCCGCCATAGAGAAGCATGGTGAGGAAGATGAACGTGTCCGAGACAGTTATCTGCACGCGCACGCGCGAGACTTCTATGCCTATGCGCGAGCCGAAGCAGAGGGTGATGACGGCCAGCAGCAGGAAGCGCATATCAACATGCGCTAGCCGCACGTGGGTCACGGCATACACGCAGATCAGAGCACCGCCGAAGATAATCAGCCCCATGCAAGGCTTGTTGTAGCGTTCTCTGCTCATAGCTTCAGGTCAGAGTTTGGGCTTCTTGAAACTGTTGATATTAAGAGTCTTTTCAGAACGTGTTTCCCGTGAGGCGGGCTGCCACGTGGCGATTATCGCAAGAGGCTTTGGGACAAGATGCGAGGCGAACAGATGCGCTCGCTACTATCAGAATACATAATCTAGAACTTTATGACAACAAAATAGTTTTGGGCGCTTTCGCCTTGAAATCTTAGCTGCGGAAGACCATGCAAAGATTTTGCATGTGCGCCTCTTTTAGCGAGTGCCGTGCCAGTGTGATCTGGAGCTTAAAAGCGTTAATTTCTGAGGAAATCGAGAAGGAGAGCAGACTTAAAGTGTGGTCAAAATGGACGAATCTCATCAGAATGAAAGCAGCACGGGCGGTCAAAGTGAGCCGACAAACCGAGAGTAGATTGCCTCTCATCATCCCTCTTTTTCAGGCCAGAACCTGCGTGTAGAGGAAGCCCCAGAGAATGACTGTGAATCCGCCTATCTCGCCCGCAATGAGCGCGTACATGTACCATGTCGTCGTGAAGTTTCGTTCGCGAAAGAGATTGTCCGTGCGATTCATCAATCCTTCAGCCGTGTAGCCTAAGATTGTGATGGCGAAGAAGGCAAGAGGGACGGACGCGGCAATGATTTGCACACGTGTAGAGTAAGGGCTGTATTCGAGAAGTTTTGCGATGACCAGCGCGGCGAAGCTGTAGAGGAACGAAGCGCGATGCGCTATGTCAACGTAAACGGGCGCACGGTGCTCTGCGCTCGTCATGGTTCGCTGGTATTTAAGAACTCCCGTCAGCATCCCTGAGAGCAGAAAGAGACCCGAAGCGAATAGACTTATCTTGATAGCAGGATTCATACGCGCCTCACTTTTTGAAGAACCGCCGAGGTGGGACGAGAAAGTTTCTGAATAACGAACGGAAGGTATTGCACCACGCGCAGGCTGATTTGTCCACAGATCAAAGGGAAGAGCTGCGAGCTTTTGCGTTTCGAGATGACCTCGAAATAAAAAAGAGGACGACACGAAAGAGCCGCCCTCTTTTTATATGCTGCGATTTCACCCTCAAGAGCCGCAATCAACATTCGTGCGTGCGAGTTGTTGTCCGAATCGCTCCTGATACTCCCTGGAAGTCAGGAACGCGCAGACCATAGCGCGGTATCCGCTCGCGTCCTGCGGCAATCTGGAGTTCAATATGTTGAGCCAGAATTGATAGCCGCCCGTGTCCGCGTCGCGTCTGAGATAACCGAAGTATTGCATCAGCACGAAGCTGGGGTTGTACTCCTTCTGCTTGAACTCCGTGAACTCTATTACCTCGCGCACTATCTGCGAGCGCGTCGCGCCCGAACTCATCTCCTGAATAAGATGCTGGCGCTCGGTTGCGTATGGCTTCAGGTTCGCCGTATCCATCAGCTTATTGACAAAATCATTCGGCGTCATAGTTGAAGGATAAGCCTGCTTGAACTCCGCGCGCGTCACCCACTCGTCTGCGAAAGACTGTTTGTTCGCTTCAAGGTTTGAACCGGCAACGACCTTGCTTCTATCCGAGTTGAACTCCGCGAAAGATGGCTTGCGCCCCAGACTCGCTCTGTACATGCGATAGACGAACGAGCCTGTGTCCTGAAATTCTAACTCTATGAAGTAGGCGGCAGAGACGCCCACCCTTCTTGAGTTGATACAGTTCCACGTCGCGCCGCACTGCGTTATCTGAGATGTCCAGTAAGAGAGTCCGCCCGCGTCAGGCTCGCGCCCCAGGAAATCTCTGTAGTGCTGCGCGACGAAGAACTGCGCATCGTTTATAGGATTGGGCGCCAGAGCGCCGAACGCCAGACCTGAAAGAGCCTGCGAGCCGCCGCGATCCGCAAGCGCGAAGATAGCGCCGTTCTGAAGAAAGCCCGTCATGTTCGGGTCTGGAAAAACATCAATCTGCGGCGAGCCGCCGTTCCCGCCTGTCGAAGCAGAATCAGCCGCGCCCGAAGCGTCTTCGATGATGTAAACGTTTCCAAGCCGGTCAACCGTCAGCCCGTGAAAGAATAGATTGTTGTCAAGCGAGAGTCCGACGACAACCTCTTCATCACGGTCAGCGTAACCGTCCGAGTTATCATCGTAGAGCGCGAGCATAACCGTGTCGTTGCCGTAGGAATGCGAGAAGACCACGCCGCGCGAATTGGCTGCGATGTCCAGAGGCGCATCGTTCGAGAAGCGATATGAGTAGTAAGGTTTTGCATCGAAAGTGTCAGGCATGCCATCGCCGTCGCTGTCGCGCACTATGTGAATCTCGTCGAGATCGAAATCGGCTATGAGCAGATCGTTATTGGGAAGAAGCGCGAGCGCGTTCGCATTATAAATCCGGTTGCTGCCGACTTTGACCAACTCGCGCGAGCGCGCATTGTCGAACCCGCCCGTCGTGTCGTCGCGCACAAGAAGCACCACTCCGGCAGTAGGCTCGTTGTTAGGATCGTTACTGTTGTTGTAGTTGTAGTAGCCGCTCGAAGAGACAACTACAAACTCGCGCCCCTGCTTCGAGACGCCTGTGACTATGGAAGCGGCGGAAGGAAGGCTGAAATCGCGGCGCAGGTTGTAGGTCTGCGAGAAACCATTGTCGCGCACGAAATCGCCGTTCGTGTCCAGCGCCGTGACCAGCACGCCTATCAACTGATCGTCGGCGGTGGTCTGAGTGCCACGATCATCAATCGCAGAATAGACTTCGTAACGCGCGCCCGAGCGACCGACTGCAATATCGAACGAGCCGCCGAGTGAATCGAAAGTCGTGCGCTCGTCTGCCGCCATGTCGTTGTTGCGATCAACGTACTGCTCGTCCGTGCCCGCAGTCGAAGTGATGCTCAGTTGCGACGTGTGCAGCACGCGCGTAAGCGGCGTGCCAGCGCCTATCAATGCATCCGTATTGTTCACTGAAGAGTAATCTTCGCTAGATGGTGGGCGCGCCACGTTGCGCGCTTCATCGGAATTTATAGCGCGCTCGCGCAAACTTTCCGTGCGAACCGGAGCGGTTGAATTCGGACGCGCAGCGTTGCGCGCGACGTTTCCCTGCGCAGAGACAGCGCGTCGCGTGTCTGGCGTAAACTCGCGTGCAGAGATGTTCTGAGCGTGAGTTACGCGCGTGAAAGTGTTTGCGCCAAGCGCGAGGGAGATGAATGATAAAAAGATAAGATAAACGCTGAACCTTTTGATAGACATCTGAAGAACTCCTTATACCTGAAACAACCCGCTTGAATTCATCCCACAGCGTTCGCGCCTTCTTAGCGCCTTTGCGTCTTGGCGTGAAACTTAACCTCACGCTTGAGAAGCAAAGACGCTAAGAAGAGCGCAAAGATTTATTGGCCTGTCTGGCTAGCGTCCGTCACGTTGCTCCCTGTTTTCGGAGGGAGAGCGTGCGG
>DATHJK010000434.1:0-10295 GCA_035316225.1 Pyrinomonadaceae bacterium | reverse complement strand
CGGAGTGGACTCTATCAACCGTCAAATCTCCGCTCCCAATGGATATTCCTACATTGGAAGTGTCAATAAATGAATCTCGAATGGTTATGTTCTGCCCGTAAGTGCGAAGCGCAACATTACAGGCTCTTAACCATACATGGTCGAACACGACAACATCCGACTGGCTGTTGTTACCCATGTATATGGCCGAGCCGCGCGAGGCCGCAAGGCTGAAAGTGTTGCTGGCCTTGATATAGGTGTTTCGTATGGTTATGTTCTCGTTATTAGCACTGGCGGTTGGCGACAAGGAAATAGCCTTGAAGGTAGACCGCACGCCGTTAAAATTTATGAGACAGCTATCAATAATAACTTTAGCTTCACCAGCAGGAGTGTCAATAGATATAGCAGCATCAGCGCCACCCGTTCCCGTAGGGCAACCTTCAAAAGCTATGCCCTGAATTTTTATGTAGTTTGCTCCTCTGATGGCAAGCATCGTTCCGCCTGCCGCTCCATACCAGTTAAGCACAGGGACGTTCGTTTGATTAGTGTCTTCACCTACTGCGCTCTCATTCCACAGGGTTATAGGCGCACCGCTATTGTTAAGGCCGGATGTTATCTTGTATTGACCGGGAGGAATATAAACAGGCATCCCTCCGGCTGCCGTGATCGCTGCTTGTATGGCTGCTGTGTCGTCCGTCGAATCATTAGGTGTTGCGTAGTAGGGATATTTCGTAACGTTGAAGAGGTCAAGCAGTCGCCTATCGTTGTCGCCTACAGCAATCGGATTTGATGAAGAGACAGGAGGGACTGATACTCTAGCCATGCCAGCAACACCATCTGAAGCTTTTGGTGCTGGCAACACTCCATTGAAAGGCGCGCGAACCTGCGCAGTCGTCGAATAGGTTTCCCCAGGCGAACCGGGCTGGCTCCTGTTTAAGATTGCCAGAGCATCCCATGTCGTCGTAGCGGGAGTTGCGGGAACCGCGAAGTTTCCAAGAAGTATGCTTTTCTGATTCCCCCTTGAATCGTAGAAGACCGCCGTGTACAGAGCATCTGTACGGTCTGCTCCATCCAACGTGCTCTGCAAAGTGAAAGACGGGACGGTGAGAGTAGTCCCCGAGATAGTGCAGGAAATCGGTAGATATACATCCGTGCTGCCGACCGTCCCGGCCAACACAGGCGTCCCGTCGCTCGCCATGAAGTTCTGCGAGCTGTATATACGAAGCGTTGCGGTTGTTCCGCCCCACTGGATATTGGGCACGGTCTTACTGGAGATGGTTATCGTCGTGGCGTTGACTGTGGCGGTACAGACCAGGAGGAAAAGGAGCGCGGTCAAGATGAGGGCGCGGAAGCGAAAAGAATATGGACTCATATTTGAACCTCACTTGCGTCAATAGATTTCAGGAATACTGACACAACATCGCAGCATAATGTCTGCATAATCGCCGGGAATGCAATCCCTGCGATTTCAGTTGTAATCTGCAAGAATCATGAATATTACTTAGTGCGTTTCATTTGTGCTGCAAAAGCCGGGCGCGTCTCTTGATTTCGGCGCGCCGTGGGACTACGATGGAGCGTTCACGGAAAGACAATTCGGTTAACTTTTACAATCCATTTAGTGAGGAGCTAAACGAGATGCCTCTCGAAGCATTAGGAATGGTCGAAACCAAAGGGTTCGTCGGCGCTGTTGAAGCAGCCGACGCCATGGTCAAAGCGGCCAACGTACAACTTTTAGGAAAGGAATACATAGGCGCAGGTTACGTCACAATCTTCGTTCGCGGCGACGTTGGCGCTGTGAAGGCCGCGACGGATGCGGGCGCTGCTGCCGCACGTCGCGTAGGCGAGCTTATCAGCGTTCACGTCATCCCGCGCCCGCACATAGAGGTCGAGCGGGTGCTGCCCACAAACGGTCGCACAGGCTTCAGCCCGGACGAGCGCGCAATTCAAGGCGGCGCACGCGGCCAGCTTGGCGAGGGCGAGGGGCGCAACCTTCCAGCAGGCGCACGGGAGAACAATAAAGAGAGGGCGAAGTGATAAGTGATAAGTGATAAGAGGAATGCTCTTTCTCATCACTTATCACTCGTCACTTATCACTGCCTTTCGGAGGTGTTGCCATGTCCGTTGATAAAGACCTTGTGTCGGTGCAGCAGGCGCGCGACCTTGTTGAGGCGGCGCATCGCGCGCAAGTCGAGATAGCGCGCTTCGACCAGGCGAAGATTGATCGCATCTGCGAAGCTATGGCGAAAGCGGCTCTCAGCGAGGCCGCTCGCTTAGGCGCTATGGCTACGGAAGAGACGGGCTACGGCATCCCCGAAGACAAGCGCGAGAAGAATCGTTTCGCATCCGAAGATGTTTGGAACTATTTCAAGGGATTGCGCACGGTTGGAGTCGTCAGCGAGTCGAAAGATGTCGTCGAGATAGCAAGCCCTCGCGGAGTAGTCGCCGGAATCATTCCTTCCACGAATCCGACTTCGACAGCGATCTTCAAAATCCTCATCGCAATAAAATCACGCAACGCGATTGTCCTGTCGCCTCATCCGTCCGCAGCCAAGTGCATCAACGAATCTATGCGCGTCATGCGCGAAGCTGCGGTTAAGGAGGGACTACCGGCGGATGCAATCGGCTGCATGACTACGGCGACCATTGAAGGCACAGAGACTTTGATGAAGCACAAGATGACGGCTGTCATCCTTGCGACGGGCGGCATAGGGCTTGTGCGAGCCGCTTATTCATCCGGCAAACCTGCTTTCGGCGTTGGCCCCGGCAACGTACCTGTCTTCGTGGAAAGAAGCGCGGACGTTCCGAAAGCCGTGCAGGACATTCTGACCGGAAAGACTTTCGACAACGGAACGATATGCGCTTCCGAGCAGGCTGTGGTCTGCGATGCGCCGGTTGAAAAAGCGGTGCGCGAGCAGTTCAAAGCGCAGGGCGGCCATTTCCTGTCACAGTCGGAAGCGGATCAGTTGGCGAAAGTCGTAGCGACGCCGCAGCGCTCTCTGAATCCTGCGATAGTCGGAAAGTCTGTAGAAGTTATTGCGAAGATGGCCGGGTTGAATGTTCCGCAGGGCACACGCTGTTTGATGGTGGACGTTGGCGGCGTGGGACGCGAGCACCCGCTTTCGATGGAGAAGCTTTCTCCAATACTTGCTTTCTATGTCGAAGACGGAGTGGAACGCGGCGCGGCCAGATGTTTTGAGATATTGAGCTACGGCGGCATGGGGCACACCGCAGGCATTCACACGCGCTCGCGCGACGCAGCCATACGATACGGGCGCGAGATGCCAGCCTCGCGCGTCACCGTCAACACGCCGACAACGCACGGCGCAATAGGATTCTCGACAGCGCTTCCTCCATCAATGACATTGGGCTGCGGCTCATGGGGAGGGAACGTGACTTCCGACAACGTTTCGCCGCTTCACCTGATGGACATCAAGCGAGTGGCGTGGGAAACGAGACCTGTGCAGAGCAAGCGACCGGCGGTTGCGGCGCAACAGCCTCAGCCACTCGCGCCGAGCATCGCGCAGAGGCCGCAACCCGAAGTCGCGGCCAAAGCAGGCAACGTCAACCGCGAAGAGATTGCCGCAATCGTGGATCGTTTTCTTGCAGGGCGCGGACAGGAACAGCACGAGCGCTCGCCGCTGCCTGCTTCGCCAACCCCTGAGAGATACCAGCCCGTCGTTGATATTGAATCCGGCAGCCGTTACGACCGCTCAGACGCAGCGCCGCAAGCTGCTGCCGCTCCGGTCGCAGTCGAGTCGAACGGCGGCAACGGCGCTTCATCTGCGCCAGCAAGTTCTCCGGCTTCGGCCACTCAGCAGGCCGCGCCTCCTACAGCGACGCAAACCGGCAGCGCGCCAGCGCAACCTGCGAACGGCAATAAACGGCAGACGGTGGATTTCGTCAGCGAGGACGATGTGCGCCGCGCCATTCAGAAAGGCGAAAAGATTTATGTCAACGCGCGCACGATAATAACGCCGTCCGCGCGCGATCTGGGCGAGCCATCGGAAGTGTTCGCCAAAGGATGAAGGAGAGGTTAGAGGTCAGAAGCTGGAGGTCTGTAAAAACCAGCCTCTAATCTCAGACCTCTAACCTCTAACCTCTATTTATGTTCTTAGGAAAAGTCGTAGGCACAGTCTGGTCAACCAAGAAGACGCCCGATCTTGAGGGCGTCCGTTTTTTGATTGTGCATCCGTATGATCTGGACAAGGAGCCTACGAAAAATATAGTGGTCGTCGCAGACCGTTTGGGCGCAGGTGTGGGCGAGATTGTGATGTGCGCGTACGGCAAGGCTGCGCGCTCGGCCATTGGCAACCAGGAGATGTCAATCGAGGCAGCGGTCGTAGGCATAGTTGATCGCATGGATTTACAGGACGCCGAATCCGAAGAGGTACGTGAAGCCGCGCGCGAACTCAGATCACAGGATAACGGGAAACCGTAAAATGAGTGATAAGTGATGAGTCATAAGACGAAAGCTGCTCTTATCTCATCACTTATCATTTATCACTTATCACTTGGGTCAATGGCAAACGAGGAGTTGATTTACAGGATAACGCGGGCTGTTTACGGTCGGCTGGGCGCGAGCGCGGACGAGCGCACGGTTGAGCAGCTTGTGACGGACGTTTATCGCGCGATTGAGCCTGTGCTGGCCGAGAGCGACGGCAGCGTGAAAGGCGAGGGAAGCCCGGCGAGCGCGCGAGAACGTGAGGCGCGCGACGCAGGCTCTGCGGGGCGTCTGGTCGTTTCTGTCTTCGGCGTTGACCATCCGGGCATTGTCGCCGGAGTCTCGCAGATTCTCGCAGAAGCAGGGTGCAGCATCATTGACATCAATCAGACGGTGGTGCAGGGAAAGTTCGCAATGGTCATCATCGCAGACATGTCCCGCGCCAAAGAGTCAGCAGCAGCCCTAAAGGAACGTTTCCGCATGGAGGGCGAGGCGCTGCATGTGCGCATCTACGCCCAGCGCGAAGACCTCTTCAACGCGATGCACAGAATTTGAAAGCAGTGATGAGTGATAAGTGATAAGACGGAACGAAATAGAGAACTCAGAAGACAGAATGTAAATCATTTATCTACTGACTACTGTATTCTGCTCTCTCTTATCACTTATCACTCATCACTTATCACTCACCACTTATGCTTCCTGAAATAGCACGTCGGTGTGAATCGTGCGGCGCGGCGATTCGCGTTTACGCGGTCTTCTGTCCGCAGTGCGGCGCGCCGCTCAAACGTGAAGAGGAGCAGGGCAAAAGCGTTGAAGTTGAAGTTTCCGAATCGAGGCCGAAAGAGTTGAACGACGAGTTGAAGATCACGAGCATGTTGCCGCAGCCAATCGCCGCTGAGCAGATTTCCGGGACGAATGAGGTCGAGCCTGCTACGGAAGCTGTCCCCGCAGCCGTATCGCAACCAGAGCTAAATCGGGAGGAGATAGTAGAAGCCAAACCCGCCGAAGACGGTTCAACAGCCGAGGTTGAAAAGAAGCGACATAGCATGGCTGCTGCCGCTCGCGGGCGAGTTCAGGAGAATCTGCGCCCTCGCGTGGAGAAGCTGAAACAGACTTCCGCAGTCGTGCTGGACGAGGCCGCCGAAGACCCCAGCCTGCGCTTCGTGCTCGTCGCAGCCCTGCTCATAATCCTCTCTGTAATAATTCTATTACTCAGCTTATTGAGATGAAGAATAGCGTGACGAGTGACAAGATAGTGATAATAGGAGCAGCGATGAACGATAAGAAAGAACAGATAGGTTTTCACTTATCGCTTATCACTCATCACTTATCACTACTTTCCTGTCACCTGTCACCTGTCACCTGTCACTGCTAATGGAATATTCGCAAGCCGAAATTTTACAGACCGTGCGTATGACGGAGATGGAGCATCTGGACATACGCACGGTGACGCTGGGGCTGAGCCTGCGCGATTGCGCGAGCGATTCCGTAGAGAGAACCGCCGAGCGAGCGCGTGAGAAGATAGAGCGCATGGCTGCGCGGCTGGTCTCGACCGTCAACGAGATAGGCGACGAAGTGGGCATCAGCATTGCCAATAAAAGAATCTCTATCACGCCCGTCGCTTTGATTGCGGGCGGCGCTCGCAAAGTGAGCGATTGCCTCATTCTCGCCCGCGCGATTGACGAAGCGGCGCGCACAGTCGGCGTTGATTTCATAGGCGGCTACTCCGCGCTCGTTCACAAAGGCTTCACCAGCGTTGAAAATATATTCCTTGATTCCATCCCCGAAGCTCTATCTTCAACCGAACGTCTCTGCTCATCGTTGAACGTGGCGACGACGCGCGCAGGGATAAATATGGATGCCGTGCGCCGCACAGGTGAGATGATAAAAGATGCTGCCGAAAGGACGCGCGAGCGCGGCGGCATAGCCTGTGCCAAATTTGTCTGCTTCGCCAACGCTGTAGAAGACAATCCGTTCATGGCGGGCGCGTTTCACGGCGTAGGCGAACCCGAAGCCGTCATCAACGTAGGCGTCTCAGGCCCCGGCGTCGTTCGCCACGCCGTAGAGCAAGCGCCGCGCGATGCTCCGCTTCATGAAATAGCTGAACTTATCAAAAAGCTTTCGTTCAAACTCTCGCGCGCAGGCGAACTCATTGGGCGCGAGGCCGCGCGGCGTCTGAACCTGCCGTTCGGCATCATTGATCTATCGCTTGCTCCGACGCCTGTTATAGGCGATTCCGTTGCGAACATAATCGAAGCTATGGGATTCGAGCGAGCGGGCACACACGGCACCACAGCCGCGCTCGCGCTCTTGACTGACGCCGTGAAGAAGGGCGGCGCGATGGCTTCGGGTTCTGTGGGCGGGATGAGCGGCGCGTTCATCCCCGTGTCGGAAGACGCAGGGATGATTGAGGCCGCGCAACTCGGCGCTTTGAGTCTGGACAAGCTTGAAGCTTGGACGAGCGTATGCTCCGTTGGCATTGACATGGTAGCCGTGCCCGGCTCGACTTCAGCCGAAACCATCGCGGCCATTATCGCGGACGAGATGGCAATCGGCGTGATGAACCAGAAAACGACAGCCGTGCGAATCATCCCCGTGCCCGGTCGTGAAGTGGGCGAGATGGTCGAGTACGGCGGACTGCTAGGCATCGCGCCCATCATGCCCGTGAATCGTTTCGGCAGCGCAGACTTCATACGTCGCGGCGGAAGAATCCCCGCGCCGATTCATTCGCTCAGAAACTGAAATCTCACGCGCCCATCAGTCCGTCACCTGTCATCTTTTTATTGCTCTTTTTCTGCCTGCCGCACTCGTCAGCCTTCCCTTAAAATAAAAGCTCTCTGCGAATTATCGAATTGAAAGTTTCCCGCCATGCTGGCATCGCAGTTGCCATCTCGAAATATAGGACGTAATTACAGGTCTTATCTTCAATTCACTTGAAAATTTGATATTCACAAAGAGGAGGACTCTCTTGAGATTAAGAAATCGAACTCTACTCCTATCGCTTGCTTTCGCTCTGTTGTTAACTGGCGTGGCCGATGGGCAAGCTCAAACGAGCGCGAATGCGCCGCAATCTGCTGCCGCGCAGCTAGACAGACACGCCACGAAGATTAGAGAGCAGGTAGGAGGGATGGGCATGGGGCACAAGATAACGGTTGACCTCAGACAGGGAGAAGACCTGCATGGCTCTATCTCGAATGTGGGCGAAGAGAGCTTCGAGATAGTTGAGGTTGACCAGAGGCAGCGCGTGACCGTCAGGTACGGCGAGGTCAGGAAGGTGCGCGGCGTTTACGGCGAGCCGAATGCTCTCGGCAGAAGACAGAACCCGCGCATAGGGTATTTCGTGGTTGGGGGAATCCTGGGCTTTCTCTTCGTTGTAGCGGCTATAGCGGCGGGGGGTACTTAATGAATAAAAGGCTTAAGAAAATTCCTTTCGATCTTGCGAACGCCAATCATTATTCACAAGTCGTCTGCCTGTTGCTGCTCATCGCGCTCGCGAATTCTGTTATGGCTAAACGGGTCGTTGCGCGAACTGTGGAAGACGTTCAGTCTTCAAGCAGGGAGGTCGTAATTCCGAAAGGCACAGCGTTCGAGGTCTTGACGACGAACGAGATGTTCAGCAGCACGGTGCTGGAAGGCGAGCCTGTCTATTTCAAAGTCGCGGATGATGTCGTTGTGGATGGTGTGGTCGTGATCGCTAAGGGCACTACGGTTGAAGGCAGTGTCTCCGAAGCGACATTGGGTGGGCGCTATGGCGCGACCGGGAAACTCACGGTCGAGGTAGGGTCAACGACGACCGTTGACGGGCAGACCATCAGATTGAACGGCTACTATAGCAAGAGGGGCAAGCTTAATGTTGCTGCGGTCGGCGCGCTCTACGCAGCACTGGGCGTCTTAGGCCCGGTCATGTATCACGGCAAGAGCGCGCACGTCCCGGCAGGAACGAAGATCAAGGTGAGCACGGCTTCGGAAAAAAGAGTTCACGTCAGAACGAACGCTTCTTAATTTTTCACAGGGTTTAGTGTTATGCTTATGTCCCCAAAACAACAGTTTGGAGCGCAGCCTTGCTGTTATCAACGAGCAGAGGCTTTAAGCGTGGACTCAAAACATTAACCTGGAAGGTGAAAATGGAAGCGCTGGGCATGGTCGAGTGCAGAGGCTTGGTCGCAATGATTGAGGCGGCTGACGCAATGGTGAAGGGCGCGAACGTGACGCTCGTGGGATGGGAGAAGATTGACGCCGGGTTGGTGACGGCAATCGTGCGCGGCGATGTCGCAGCCGTTCGCAGCGCAGTTGACGCGGGCGCGGCAGCAGCCCGCCGCGTAGGCGAAGTCGTAGGCACGCACGTCATCCCAAGCCCGCACGCAGAGGTGGATGAAGCGCTCCCTGTGCTGCATACGGGCGAGACCACACGCAAGAAAATCTCAGGCTCGGTCAGGGCGAAAGATGAGGGATGAGGGATGAAGGATGAGGGATGAAGGAAGGGATGAAGGATGAGGGATGAGGGATGAATAAGAGGTTAATCCCATTGCGTGTTGACGCATTCACTCAACCCATTTCATCCCTCATCCCTCATCCCTCATCCCTATTCTTATTTCCCCCAGGTTAGAATCATCCCGATTGCTGCGACGAACATCACAATGGTCGCCAGCCAACCGATAATGTTCGCTCCCGATCCGTTGACCCGCTTGCCCATAACCTTTCTATTGTTGGCGATGAGCATGATGAGAACAAGTAGTGGCGGCGCTAGCATGCCGTTGATGACTGCCGACCAGAAGAGCGCGCGTATCGGATTGATGCCCAGAAAATTTATTAACATCCCGACCGCAGTCGAAATTGCGATTACAGCGTAAAACTGCCACGCCCCTTTTGGCTTCTCATCGAGTCCATAGTTCCAGCCGAACATCTCTGCGACGGCGTAAGCGCTTGAGCCTGTCAGAACAGGGACGGCCAGAAAACCTGCGCCCATCAGACCGAGCGCGAAGAGATATGTGGCGGCGGAGCCAGCCAAAGGTTTCAGCGCCTGCGCGGCGTCCGTTGCAGATTGAATCTCTGTTTTGCCTGATGTGTGCAGAGTCGCGGCGGCGGCCAGAATGACGAAATAGAAGATGATGTTGCAGAAGATCATCCCTATGCCCGTATCCCACCCGGCGTTCTGTAGTTCTTTGTCGGTCGCGCCCTTGCGTTGCTTTAATGTCTTGCGCCCCATGCTGACCTCTTCTTCCACTTCCTGGCTGGCCTGCCAGAAGAAGAGATAGGGCGAGATGGTCGTCCCCAAGATCGCCACAATCGTCAGCAGGTACTTACCGTCAAAACTTATTTGCGGGATGAATGTAGCCTTCAAGACCTCGCCCCAGTTAGGTCTGGCTAAGAACGCCGCCGCGACGTAAGCGAAGAGAGTCAGCGTCAGCCACTTGAAGACTTTAGCAATCGTCCTGTAAGAACCCCAGACTTGCAGCGCCACTATGATGGCCGCGATGGGAATAATCATCGCCGCAATGGGGAGGACAGGGACAATCAGATTGAAGGCGGCGGAGATGGCTCCTATATCCGTTCCTGCGTTGATGGTATTGGCAACGACCAGCAGTACGACCGCAGGGTAGAGCAGCCAGCGCGAGTAGTAGCGTCTTAACACGCCCGCCAAGCCCATGCCTGTGACCATTCCGACTTTCGCGCAGATGAACTGCACCACAACCATCAGCGGAAAGGTAACAACCGCCGTCCATAGTGTGGCGAAGCCCAGGCTCGCGCCCGCCGTCGAGTATGTCCCTATGCCGGAAGGGTCATCGTCGGATGCCCCTGTGATTAGATCGGGACCGAGAAACTCAAAGAAACGCCTGACGGGGCCTTCCTTGAGCCTCTTTTTAAGTCCGCCTAC
>DATHJK010000433.1:0-3682 GCA_035316225.1 Pyrinomonadaceae bacterium | reverse complement strand
TGGAATATCAGGAGCTTGCGCGCATCGATCCTAATTCCGCTATGGGGCAGGTCGGACTGGGCGCGCTTCTTGTGAAGCAGGGAAAGATTGACGATGCGATTGCTGCCTTAAAGCGCGCAATCTCGCTAGACGCGCACATCTTCGAGGCTCACTGGGCGCTGGGGCGCGCTCTGATATTGGCCGAGAGATTTTCGGAGGCCATAGAGCCTCTCAAAGTGGCCGTGACGCTAATACCCGACCGTGCGGACGCGCATTATCAATTGGGGCTTGCGCTGAGGAGAGCGGGCAGGACGGAAGAGGCTGCGCGCGAGTTTGCAGAAGTCGAGCGCATCAACAGAGAGTTTCGCACGCGCACCGCGCCCAGACAGTAGGGAATAAAAAGAAGTTACTGAAGCGGGTTCACAAAGCAGTCGCGTTAGCGACGGTTGATAAAGATGGCTCAGAGTTCCCGGCGTTGAAACGCCGGGCTAAAGTCAATAGCCGATGGCGCGGCTTACTTTACGCACATGCGTTTGTTAAATTGATTATGAGACTAGAGCGCGCAAAAAATCTGTTGACGAAGCGGGCGCTGTCAATCCTGCTCGCTGCGCTCCTCTGTCTACTTACTGTCGAAGCGGCAACTGCTCAACGCGCCACGCAGCGCAGGCAGACGGCAACGCCTCAAAGCGGGGCGGCTCATCCTGCTGCTAACGACCTGACGGCTGGCGCGCGTGCAGCACTGGACGCAGCAGTCGCTTCGCTTCAGCACGACGACCTTACGGGAGCGGAACGAAGCGCTCGCGCGGCAATCACTGAGTCTCCGCGTTCGGCAGTCCCGCACAACATACTCGGCGTCATACTCGAAAGAGCAGGCCACGCTGACCTGGCTTTCGAGGAGTTCACAACGGCCATACGTCTTGACCCGAACTTCGTCAGCGCGCACAACAACATAGGGCGCATGCTTGCCGAGCAGGGCAAAACGCAGCAGGCCATTGAAGAGTTCGAGCGCGTGCTGCGCCTTGAACCCAATCACCTTCAAGCTCATTACAATCTGGGCGCGCTCTATGGAGACGCTGGCGATTTCGCAAAGGCAGCAGAGCATTTCGCGCGAGCGCGCGCCGCAGCGCCGGACGACCCGCAACTCGCGCTCGCATTTCTGAACGTAGCTTTTCGGGCGAACCGCGCAGCGGAGGCGAACGCCGCAGCAGACATGATCGAGCGCAACTACGCGCGAGATGCGCGCGCGCTGTTCACGCTGGCAACGGCTCTGGCGCAGAACGAGCAGTACGAGCGCGCCTCGAAAATTTTCGCGCGCGTCAACGAGGTGATGCCGCACACTTTCGAGGTGCTATACAATCTGGGCGTCACGCTCTACAACCTTGATCGCAACGAAGATGCCACGCGCTATCTTGCGGAGGCCGCAGACATCAATCCAGAGCCAGCCGAGACGCATTTCCGTCTCGGTATACTGGCGAGCCAGCGCGCCGACCACGCCAACGCCGTCATTGAGTTCAAGCACGCAATCGAGCGCGACCAGCGCAACCCGAATCTTCATTACCTCTTAGGGCGCGAATATTTCAACGTAGGCTACTGGGACGGAGCTATACAGGAGTACACGGCGGCAATGCAGCTTGATCCTCATCAGGCCATCTACGTGCTCGCTCGCGCCAACGCCAATTATCGCAAAGGCGAATGGGCGGCTTCTGCCGCAGACTTTGACCTTGCCGCTTCGATTGACCCGAATATTGAGAACATCGAGTACATACAGGGCTACGCGCAACGCGCCGCTGGCAATTTCGACCGTGCGCGCGAGCTTCTGGAGAGATTCCTGACAAAGCATCCAGACCACCTGGACGCGCTCGCCAGTCTCGGCTACGTGCGAATAGAGCAGGGGAGATTCGAGGAGGCCGAAGCGCCATTGAAGCGTGCGCTCGAATTGCAGCCAGACAACGTGCCTGTGCTATATGATTACGCGCGGCTCGCTTTGAAGAAGCGCGATTACGAGGAGGCCGCACGCCGGCTTCAGCGCGTGATAGAGCGCAACCCTACGCACACGCAGGCGCACTATCAACTCTTCCTTGCCTACTCGCGCCTGCGCCAGACCGAGCGCGCACAGGCAGAGCTTGCAGAGTTCAAGAGATTGGAAGAGTTGGAGCGACAGGTCAAGCAGGAGCGCATACTTGAAGAGCACCTGCGCACGCAGCAGATGCTGGGGCTGTCGCCGCAGCAGTGAAGATTTTTGTATTAACTCAGAATGCGAAGAGATTTATGCGTAAAGTTTCCCCTGAATCTAAGTACGAAATAACGGCGAGACCGAGCAAGCAAGACGCCATCAAGCGTCTTACGCTTCTCATTTTCATCGCGGTGGTTGTCGCCTGCTTTGTGCATGGCGCAAAAGCTACTGGCGAAAACAGTTCTAATAGCAACGCAAACAATAATTCCGCTGAAGATGCTCTAAAAAAATATAACGAAGAGATTTCGAGAAACTACGATCTTCGCTTCGGGCAGAATCCTTTCGCGCCGAGCAACGCGACGACCACGACGGGCGGCTTCATTCCGGGCGATCAATTTGTTTCGTCCACGCGCTGCGCGCAGTGTCACACGGACGCGCACGCGCAGTGGCGTCAATCCGCGCACGGCAATGCATTCCGCGAACCCTTCTATCAAAAGAACGTGCGCGACCTCATCTCGCAAAGGGGCATAGAGTTCACGCGCCACTGCGAATCATGTCACAACCCTGCGGCGCTCTTCTCAGGCGCGTTGACCAAAAACGCGCACGTCAAGCGACCTTTCGATGAAGATGGCGTGTCGTGTATCGCCTGCCACTCGATTCAATCCGTGAGCGGGCGCGGCATAGGCGGCTATGTGATGGGACAACCCGCGCTGCTGGTTAGAGAGGACGGAACACGACTGTTGACCGTGACGGATCAGGAGATACTGAACGACATACCTTCGCATCGTCGCGCGATGATGCGCCCACTTCTGCACACTTCGGAATTCTGCGGCGCGTGCCACAAATCGCAGGTGCCGCGCGAATTGAACGACTACAAGTTCCTGCGCGCATTCGCCGTAGCCGACGAGTGGCAGATGTCTTCGTTCTCGAAGCAGTCGCCGCACCCCTACTATGAAAGAAATCTTGAAACGTGCCAGACGTGCCACATGAAGCCGGAGCCTGCGCCGCTTTTCGACGTGGCTGCCAAGAACGGCCAATTGAAGACGCATCGTTGGGCCGCCGCCAACACCGCTATACCTTATTTCTATAAATGGCCGCAGCAGTTGGAAGCCGTCACGAAATTTCTTGAAAATGATGCTCTTGCTGTAGACATCTTTGCCTTACGACGAAAGGCGAGCGGCGCGAGCGATGAGGATTTCATAGCGCCGGTCAACCGAAGCAGCTTCCAGATCAAGGCGAGCGACGAAATCACCGCCGATGTCGTCATCACTAACAAGAACATAGGCCACTCGTTTCCGCCCGAGCTGCGCGATTTTTATGAAGCGTTCGTCGAATTCACCGTGACGGACGACAGCGGGCGCGTGTTATACAACTCCGGCTTCATCAAGCCGAACGGCTATCTGGACGAATCAGCGCACAACTACAAAACATATCTTGTGAGCGCCAACGGCTCGTTCAATAACCTGCATCACATCTGGCGCTCGCGCCTCTTCGCGCAGAACAACCAGATTCAATCGGGACGCTCCGACG
>DATHJK010000432.1:0-8163 GCA_035316225.1 Pyrinomonadaceae bacterium | reverse complement strand
TCGTTTCTATCTCGGCCACGCTGTCCATAGGCCACGCAGGGCCGCCCGATCCGTGCGTATTCTTCTGTTGCTGTTGCTGCTGTTCTTCATGAGCTACGCCGCTCATCTCTGCGAAGCGGCGCGACTGGTCTTCAACTGCTTCGACCCGTTGATTCAACTGATTGAGTTGCTGCTTCTGCCTTTCATTCTCCACGCGCAGGCGTTCGTTCTCGCGCTCGATGCGAAGATGCAGTGCCTGTTGCGTCAGTCCGTAAAAGCCGTAGAGCGCGGCGCAGAAGAAGATGGCCGTTACGAGAGCCGAGACTTTGAGCCAGCGTTTGTGAACACAGATACGGCGTATTTGAGAGCGGGAACGCGAAGTGTGGGCGACGATAAAAGCGTAAAAGCGGTCGTCTCTGTCTATCATGATGTGCTCCTTCGAGCGTATCGCACGCGGGTGTAAAGCTTGGGGCACACGTGCGAGCGCCTAAGTGCACAGTCTGCCGACGAGGGCGAACGGTGCAAAAAACTTAAAGTTATTTGGAAGGTTTCTTGAAACCTACCGAAGAAGACGGCGGGCGATTACCCCTCAGAGAAGTGCCGCACATCCGGTAAAAACATCACCCACCATCGCAAGGGAGGGCAAACTATCACATGAGCGACGAGATTGCAACCGTTAAGAGAGTCTTAAAAGCCGATTGCGTAGAAAATAGAAAGCTCCTGCGCTCAGGCTCAATCGGCTCAATGCGCTTGAGCTTTCATGTAGATAATTCAGCTAATCAGTGGACTCAAATCTCTCCGGCCTCTTCGCGTCGGCGGCGAGCGCGCCCGCGAAACATAGAGATGATTATGAGAAGCATCAGGGCTATGAAGACTACTACGATTCCGACTTTCAGCGCGATGAGTAGAAAGCTGACGAGAGCAATCAGTTGTCGCACTAGCACTATCATAAGCGCTATGAGTGTAAGAATTCCGCCCCAGCGACTGAATATTTTAAGAAAAGCTGTCATGATTCTTTAATACCTTTGCTTTCTATGACTGCGATTTGAAGGGGAGCGCTTCTACGTCTCGCCCGCCAACCTGTTTTATGAAATCGCCTGCGCGAAACGTCTGCGCATTGAGCGAGCCTGTGACAACAGACGGCGGCGGATTGTTCACATCGAACGCTTCGTAAGCCTGCGTGGCCGCGCGATCAATTTTACGCCGACGCCGCAAGTAGTCAACCAGCATGAAGACGCCTAGCGCCACGAGCGCCACGGGCAGCAACTCGCGCACGGCCAGCGTGAAACCGAAGACCATGTGCAACAGAAAGATCACACCCAGCACGACCATTATCACGCTCCACGCCAGCGGATTGCCGTACAGACGGCGCATGATTACGTCCTCTTCAGCGTCGGGCGCGAGTCCTGCGCGAATGAGGCGGGCCGTGCGGCACGCATCAATCGCCGAAAAGAGCCACGTGCCGAAAACGCCAAGCACGAAGAAAGGCTCGCCCGAAGTCATGTTCGCCATCTGGAAGAAGCTGGCGAAGACTGCGAAGTGGACTATCGCTTTTGAAGTCTGACCGTTGTAGGCCGCGCCCATGCCGGGTATGAACGAAAGCAGCGTGGCTACTAGCGGTGATGTGTTGCGTCGAATAATAGGCGCTAAAGAGGAGCGCGAGTGCTCGCGCAGTTGCAGCATCTCGACGCCTGTGACAATGCAGTCCTGGCAATAGGGGAAGCCGCGTATGCGGTGGTCGCATGCGGGGCAAAGCCCGCGCGCACATCTGTTGCATTGAACGGTCGCAACGTTTCTTGTATGAAAAGCACAATTCATTCAGTTCGCTCTGGTTTCGATGCGAGTAAAGCTCGCGCGCTCTCTAACAGATTCTTTTATCTCTGCTCCGGCTGTTTCTGTTTTTGATTCTGCTCGTTCGTCTGTTGCTGCTTATTCTTGTTCTCGTCCGCAGCGTTGTTGTTGTCAAATGCCGTAGTGATGCCGTCGGAAATCTGCTTGAGACCTTCCGTGACAGCGGTATTAGCGCCGTGCGCGTAGGTGCGCTCGGCCAGTCGAACGCTTGCGCTGTACATTCCGCCGATTGATCCGTCAGCCGAAACAGTGCTGGTCAGAACCAGCACGGCGACTAACAGCATCGTGGCGACCGTGGCGAATTGCGGCGAGACTATTGGATCAAGCAGGTCGCGCAACCAGGAAACGAGGCGCGCAGGGAGCGGAGCGCGCACATCTTCTGCCTCGGTTGTGCCGAGCGTCGCCTGCAAAATCTTCTCGTGCAGGCCGACAGGCACGGGCATCTCTTCTGTGATGTAAGTGTAGCAAGCGCCGATAGCGCGAACGACCTGGCCGGGCAATTCTGTGCAGCTTTCGCAAAGCGCGGTGTGCCGTTCCCATCTATGGTAAAGGTTGGCCGGGAGGAATCCGTCCAGATAATCTGTCAAGTAATCTTCAAACTCTTCACAGGTCATCGCCGTTTCCGGCATAGTCCGCAGAAGAATTCTCGCTTCCAGTTCGGCGGGCGGAGGCGCTGGAATCTCCGCAGTGCGGCAAGCCTGCAAGCTATGTTTGACTTCGCCCAGAAGGTCATGACAGACAGGGCATCGAAGCGCGTGCTCGCCGAAAGCCTGCAACTCGTCGCCCGCGAGCGAGCCGTCAAGGTAATCGGTCAAGCGATCTTCAAACTCTGCGCAAAGCATCTTGTTTCTCGTTTCTTCCCCTCTTGAATAAACTCTCTTCTCAACGAACGCGACTTCTGCTCCCGGATAGGACGAAGCCAATGCGCTTCTTTTGTCTAAACCCTCAAGCCATCGCGGCGACTCGCATGCGTTTCAGAACTTTTGCCAGCTCGATTCGCCCGCGATTGATGCGCGACTTCACAGTGCCCTCCGGTATCTTCAAAAGATCAACTATCTCCTGATAGCTAAGTTCTTCAATGTCGCGCAAGATAACGCATGTGCGTAAATCGGGCGACAGCTTGTCAATCGCGGCCTGCACCTGCTGACCCAGTTCGCGCCGCTCCATCTCCTTCTGCACCGAGTTGGTTGCGGAGCGCAGGTGATAAGTGTGGTCTTCAAGATCATCCGCCTGCGTGTCGTGCGGCGTGCGCTGTCGCCGGCGGTAATCATCAATTATCAAATTACGCGCCAGCCGCATCAACCAGTTTTGCAGGTCGCCCTGTTTCGGGTCGTACTGCTCCAGCGACCTATAGACGCGAATGAAAACTTCCTGCGCCAAATCCTCTGCGGCGTCTGCGCGCGAGGTGAAACGATAGGCCAGATTGTATATACGGCGCGAGTAGGTCTGAACAATCTCTTCCCACGCCGCGCCATCGCCCGCGCGACATCTTCTGACTAACTCGGCTCCGTCGCTGGCAGCCAAACTCTTTGCAGCCCCCACCTGATGCCTCTCCGATTTCAGATCGCTCGCGCCTTGAAAGCCACCCGTGCGCGGAGTCGGAAAACCCCTTGCCCGGCACGAATTACGACGGGCGATTTGCTAAAGTTCCCGCGAATGTGTCCCGGAGAGTAAGAGACCTGGGAGACATTGAGGTAAAACAAAAGCATTTCTTTTCGCCGCGTATTCGCCTCCCCCGCGTTCCCGCGCCTTTCTCCTCGGCGTCCCTCCTTGCGCCTGCCCGGCAAATTATTGTAGGCTGGCTTCGCTATACTATATCTTGTGGTTTCGGGCGTATGGAAGTCAAGGATTGCAGCTTCGACGCTCTTCTCTAGTATTCCCGATTGAGGCTCTCGAAAGTTTGCGGAAATATTTGAAGTTCATCGTGCTCATCCTTCTGGCCGTGCTCATGCTGTGGTGGCTGGGGCGAAAGCTGGATTGGGCTGAGGTGCGAAAGGCCATCAGTCAGGCGAACGTTTGGCTGCTGTTTTTTGCGGCGCTGACGGTCGGGGCGACATATCTTCTGCGCTCCTTTCGCTGGCGAGCGC
This sequence comes from Pyrinomonadaceae bacterium, assembly GCA_035316225.1. Lineage (GTDB taxonomy): Bacteria > Acidobacteriota > Blastocatellia > Pyrinomonadales > Pyrinomonadaceae > 3-1-20CM-3-53-8. The sequence continues at coordinate 4,246 of DATHJK010000432.1, read as the reverse complement.
TTCTGCTGCCGCTCACGCCAGCCCGCCTCAGAGAGCTTTTCGTGGCTACGACCGTAGGTTTTGGGGCGATATTCATTCTGGGACGCGCTGGCGAAGTCGTCCGCCCCGTGATGCTTCCCCTTCGTGACGCGCGCGTGCGCCCCGCCGCATCTTTCGTGACGATCATGATCGAGCGGTTATGCGATTCAATTGCCGTAGTAGTCCTGTTCGCAATCTGCCTTCTGTGGATCACTCCGCCCGCGGGACAGGAGGCAGTATTCGTGAAAGTGCGCGTGGGCGGTGTGGTGATGCTGGCGCTTTCGCTACTCGGTATCGCAGCGCTTGCCTGGTTCAAGCGCCGCTCCAAAAGCGCCATAGGCTGGCTTGATAAAAAAATTCTGGGGCGCTCTTTCATACCGAAGCGTCTTGCGCACGCCGTAACGCACACGCTTGAGCAACTGGCTACGGCGCTCAGGATACTCGTGGACGCGCGTGAATTGGGGATAGTCGCAGGTTGGACTGCTTTTATCTGGCTGGTGATTGTGCTGGCCGACTGGTTTCTATTGCGCGCTTTTCATCTGCCGTTCGGTTTTTCAGAGACTATGTTCGTGCTGGGCTTCGCGCTGGTAGGTTCATTAGTTCCGACGCCGGGCGCGGCTGCGGGCGCATATCAGGCTACGACCACTGCGGGGCTAATCCTACTGAACGTGGGCTTGGAGCGAGCGGCTGCCATATCAATCATCTCTCCCTTCATCGTCTTCGGGCCGGGATTTCTTATAGGCCTTTATTACTTGCTGCGTGGCGACATTGATCTGAAGCAACTGCGCCGCCTCAGTTCAGCCGAGGCCGTAGAGCATGTTGTAGAGGAAGAGGATATAGAGCTTTCTCATGCGTGAAGATTGAAATTTTCGGGGAAGATAGTGAGAGGGCTGCGAGGGCGCGCATTTAGTTGAAAGATTATCGGATGATGCGTTGATCTTCTAATTCAGTGACCCATTAATCTTTTTGGAGACGCTATGAAATGTCCCTTCTGCGGTTACATTGAAGACAAAGTTGTGGATTCGCGCGAGTCGCGTGAAGGGGATTCGATACGCCGACGCCGCGAGTGTTTGCGCTGCGAGCGGCGTTTCACCTCCTACGAGCGTATAGACGAAATCCCCCACATGGTGATTAAAAAGGACGGGCGGCGAGAGATTTTTGATCGCAACAAGGTCATGGCGGGACTTCTTCGCGCATGCGAAAAGCGTCCGGTGCCATCGGCCAAGCTTGAGGCGATTGTCAATTCGGTCGAGAAGTACGTTCAGGAATCGCCCGAGCGCGAGCGCCCCACCAGCAAGATAGGCGAGATAATCATGCGCCGGTTGAAAGAGTTGGACAAGGTGGCCTACGTGCGCTTCGCCTCCGTCTATCTGGAATTCGAGGACGTGTCCGAGTTCATGAACGAACTCAAACATCTGGTGCGCCGCCGCAGCGCGAGCGAACCTGCGAGAAGGGCATGAAAAGATAGTGATAAGTGAATAGTGATGAGTGATAAGAAGAAAGCCTTTATCTCATCACTCATCACTTATCACTATTCACTTATGAAAGTTGTTTCCGTCACAGGTCTTGAGCGTTTGGAGCTTGAGCGTCTGCGCGACCGCGTTGGAAGACTGTTAGCGGCGCTGGAGGAGGCGACGCTGACGGACGCTCCGGCGGAGCCGGGCGCGTGGTCGCCGCCCGTTGATGTGTGCGAGGCGGAAGATGCCGTGACTGTGCGCGTGGAGTTGCCGGGCATGATAGCCTCACAACTCAAAGTTGGGCTGACCAGCGCGCAGCTACGCATCTGCGGGGAGAAAAAAAGAAATGTGCCACGCGGTCGCGCCATCGCGCATCTATGTTCGGAGCGCAGCTACGGTCGATTCAGTCGAACGCTGCCGTTACGCTGGACTATCAACGTCGCTGAAGCGACTGCTGAGCTGAAGAATGGCCTGCTGGTTGTTCGGCTGCCAAAACGCAAAGACCGTCGCGGCGCGGAGTTTAAAGTACCGATTAAAGAGGTGATAAGTGATGAGGGATAAGAGCAGGAGTCAGTAGACAGAATATAGAAGTCAGAAGATTAAAGCTTTACCTTCTGGCTTCTGACTTCTGTATTCCTTTCTCTCTTATCACTTCTCGCTTAAAAATTATGGCAAACATAGAAAACGAAGAAGCTTTGGAAACCCTGGAAGAGGCGGGCGAGGGCGAGCAGCAGTTGCAGATTCCGTCCTCATTGCCGCTGCTGCCGCTACGCGACATTGTTATCTATCCATTCATGATCGTGCCGCTGTTTATCTCGCGCGAGAAATCCATACGCGCCGTTGACGAGGCGCTAGGCGAGAACCGAATGATACTGCTCGCCTCGCAGAAGGATCTGGATAAGGAAGAACCTTCGGGCGAAGACCTCTATTCAATCGGCACTGTCGCGGTCATCATGCGTATGCTGAAATTGCCGGACGGGCGTATACGAATACTGGTTCAGGGGTTGGCGCGCGCAGCCGTCGAGTCGGTCGAGGTCGGCGGCGAATATCTGAAAACGCATCTTCACGTCGTGCAGGAAATTCCCGCGCCCGAACGCTCACTGGAAGTTGAGGCGCTGATTCGCAACGTGCGCGCTTCTATGGAGAAGGCAGCTAATCTTGGCAAGAACATCTCGCCGGAAGTTCTGGCGATAATCGCCAATCTTGATGACGCGGGGCGATTGGCAGACCTGTCCGCTTCAAATCTTGAGTTGAAGGTCGAAGACGCGCAGAGCGTTCTGGAAATCGCTGACACTACGGCACGGCTTCGTCGCGTGAACGAGCTTCTTAATAAAGAGATAGAAGTCCTCACAGTCCAGCAGGAGATCAACACGCAGGCGCGCGCCGACATCGACCGCTCGCAGCGCGAGTTCTACCTGCGCCAGCAGATGAAGGCGATTCAGACAGAGCTTGGCGAAGGCAATGAGCTTGCGGAAGAGATAGCGCAGTTCCGCGAGAAGATTGAAGCGTCGCACATGCCCAAACCAGCAGAGGAAGAGGCGCTCAGGCAGTTAAAGAAATTGGAACGCATGCACCCGGACGCAGCCGAAACGGCAACGCTGCGCAACTGGATGGAGATTATGACAGACCTGCCGTGGTCTAAAGCTTCGGTTGACAATCTGGACCTTTCAAAGGCCGAGCGCATCTTGAATGAAGATCATTACGGGCTTGAGAAGGTCAAAGACAGAATCATAGAAGCTCTCGCGGTTCGCAAGCTGAAAGAGAAACCTAAAGGGCCTATTCTTTGTCTCGTTGGCCCACCGGGAGTCGGAAAGACCAGCCTGGGGCGCTCGATTGCGCGCGCTCTTGATAGAAAATTTGTGCGTCTCAGTCTGGGCGGCGTACACGACGAAGCAGAGATTCGCGGACATCGCCGCACTTACGTCGGCGCTATGCCCGGACGAATCGTTCAGGCTCTACAGCAGGCGGGCACAAATAATCCGCTCATCATGCTCGACGAGATTGATAAAGTGGGCGCTGATTTCCGAGGCGACCCTTCTTCGGCTCTGCTTGAAGTGCTCGATCCAGAGCAGAATAACAGCTTCCGCGACAATTATCTGGGCGTCACGTTTGATCTCTCTAACGCTATGTTCATGACGACGGCTAATGTGCTCGATACGGTTCAGCCAGCTTTGCGCGACCGCATGGAGGTCATCAGGCTAGCGGGCTACACAGAAGAGGAGAAGCGCGAGATAGCGCAGCGCCACCTGATGCCGAAACAGATGGAGGAGAACGGCATCACCGCGCGCGACCTGCACATCTCTAAGAAAGCGCTCACTGCAACCATTCAACAGTACACGCACGAGGCGGGCTTGCGTCAGCTTGAGCGCGAAATAGGCACTATCAGTCGGAAGGTCGCGCGCCGACGAGCCGAAGGGCAGGAGGGGGCTGTCAAGGTTTCACTCAAAAACCTGCACGAGTTTTTGGGAGCACCGAAGATTCTGCCCGACGAGGTGTTGAAGAAGGATCAGATAGGCGTGGCGACGGGGCTGGCGTGGACTGCCGTTGGAGGCGATGTTCTTTTCATAGAAGCGCTGCGCATGAAGGGCAAGGGTGGTCTTGTCCTGACCGGACAGCTAGGCGAAGTGATGCGCGAGTCCGCGCAGGCCGCATACTCTTACGCCAAATCGCGCGCCATAGAGTTAGAGATTCCCCCGGAGGATTTCGAGAAGTACGACATACACATACACATTCCCGAAGGCGCAATCCCGAAGGATGGCCCTTCAGCCGGA